>NZ_CAQIVA010000001.1:0-49942 GCF_948810725.1 uncultured Rikenella sp. | reverse complement strand
AGTGGTGATTACCAGCGATTCAATTATTCATCCAATAATAAATTATTTCCCCTAAGAAAACCCACAAAAGAATCGATAATTTTTGAGTTTCTTTCTAAAATATCCGCTTCTACAAAATCATTACACAAATTACTTATATCCAACAACTCGATAACCTGAGTGCCTATCTTTTGCTGCCCATTAGCAGTAGTAAATCCCTGGTAATACTTAACTTTGTCCGTAAAACGATAATCGGCAGCCCGGATATTCACCCGTTTTTCAAGCAAGGATTTATTACCAAGCATCTCTACACTTTGAGGATTCGACAACCCTCGCTCCTTGTCTTGTCTATTACGTGCATAAATATGTTCAATATCAAAACGGGTTTCTAATGACAACACAGACTGTTTGTCGTGCTGAAACGCCCACCAGGTAATCATCGATTTCGTAATGGCACGACTATTACTGAATGCATAGTTTGCCACTTGGGCCCGATAACGTTCTTCAGAGAACTTAAAATCATTGAATGTAACCTCTTCCCCTTTGATTATCTTTACCATTTCGGCATACACCGGAGTGCGGAGAGAGTTTACCCCCGGGTTGGTGATAGCATATGCCCATATAAAAGCCGTTATACAATCCAAAAAACGACAGAATGCTCCCTCTTCCACCTCATCGTTTTCATTACGACAGTGCATGAAATACACAGACGTAATATAAGTCCACATCCCATTGGGTGCATAACTCAGCACAAATAAACGTTTTAAAACCTGATCAGAAAAACGCTCCGTATCCTGATTATTAATATCCTGCCAAAATCTGGCAAGACTCACCAAATTATTCAACGTCTTAGGCTGATGCAGGAGGGGATAACTGCCATCCCCTTCATAGAACTTACGCAATGCCTCGGTAGTTGATGATTTTACCTCTGCCCGCGCACGTTCATAGTACATATACCTGGTAAACAATTCATCCAACGGTGTACCATAAATCGGATGAAATACTTCACTTGCGATTTTATCCAATATTTTCCAGGTCTCTATAAACTCATCTTTCTTCCCCAATGATGAATAATATTTATAGAGTTGGGCTTTAAAAATATCCGCATCCGAAAGCGGCTTACCTCTGTCGTTCAGGGTTGAAAAAATTCTCAATGCTGTATTTTGAGATTCAACTTCTATAGGTAAAAGTACGCAATTATTCAGCACACGCGCAGGAAACTAGGCGAAATACGACGGATAATTATTCAAAAAAAATATCTATTTTCTCAACAAAAAAATTAAAGTTCTTGGCATAACGACTTTTCTTGCCGATACCTTGCCCATCTTTCAATATCGAGATAAATTCTTCTTTATCTTCATCGGTCGCAACCTGTGAATTGATTTTCAAGGCCGATGTCTCAAACTCGCCAAATTCGTTAGCCCGCCAAATACATTTTTCAATATCTTCTTTCATTCGTTGTGAACGAGGATCTTTCATGCTGCCGAGTTTATTATAGAAAGCCCTCAAAAGGAGCATAAGCGTGGTCAAACGTTGTTGACCATCAATTACCTCCATCTGATTCTTATTCTTAAACGTCACGATCGGACCCAGAAAATACTCCTCATCATCAACAAACTGATCACAGTCGTCATTGGGAAATGAGAAAGAGAACAAATCATCCCACAAGGTTTTGCACTCCACCTCTCCCCAGGCATACGGGCGCTGGTAATCCGGAATGAGAAAATTGTATTTCGATTCTTGAAATAGGCTTTTTACCTTTTTCTGTTCAATATTTAAGTTTGCCATGTTTAATTATGCAAAATAAAATCCGTTACGTCGCAACAAAATTAATGAGTATTTCATGGTATCCTCACATGCGATTACATAAAAAAGCCACTCTTTTCATTATCCGGAGAGATGTACTCAAAAGACATCACCGCTATAATCCAGCGGTTTTCCCTATCTTGCGTCTCGAGACCCAAACCGATTTTCCATGCCAACCACTCTTCTGACCAAGACACCTCAAATCGAAGCGAGCGATGCTCTGCGCGGTTTTTCCGTAATGGCCATTCTGCTGATCCACAGTGTCGAACACTTTATTTTTCCGGTCTATCTCGCCGAATAACCCGGATGGATCGATGTCCTGAATCAAGGAATCTTCAGCATCACTTTTTCGCTTTTTGCAGGGAAAGCCTACGCGATTTTCGCCCTGTTTACCGCAAGGAATCTTTCCGGAGGCGGACGACAGCACTGCGGTTTTACGGACGGATGAGCCTGACGAACTACATCACGCAGTCGATTGTCGGGGCATTGATCTACTTCCCGTTCGGACTCTATTGGGCTCCCTAATTGCGGCTACGCAGTGAGCCTGCTGATCGGATTCGGCATAGCAGTGTTGCAGGTGTGATTCTATCGCTGGTGGCTTTCGCGACACAAACAAGGCCCCCTGGAGGCATTGTGGCACCGGCTGACATGGATCAGAGCCTGCAAATAGCGAATTGCAGACCATTTTAATGAACAAGTACCATTTTGGGGGAGAGGCCAAGGTAGAATTAACCAAAGCCATCTTGGTTTTCAGACATTTCTTCAAAATTACTCCAAATGCCAATTCCCATGTTCCAAGCAAAACAGAGGGATTTTAGATAAAGAAAAAGCCTTGAAAATCAATCATAATCTTGATGATTTTCAAGGCTTTTTGTCGGTGTCGGGGTGACAAGATTCGAACTTGCGACCACTCGCCCCCCAGACGAGTACTCTAACCGGGCTGAGCTACACCCCGCTCATAAACCGACCACAAAAGTACACCATTTTCGCAATTATCAAAAATTAAAATCGCCGCACCGCGAAAAAACTCTATCTTTAGCCGAAAATCCTCCTTAACCCGTTTTTGCTTAGAACCATGTTGCTTGCCGTGCTGCTAGCCCTGACCTGCACCGTGGCCGAACCGGCCGACAGCGTGATCGTCGATTCGCGACAGACCCTCGACCAGGCGCTGGCCGGTACGACAGCACCGGATAGTATTCGCCGGACACTCGCGTTGGTAGACGTCGAATACTATTCGTTCGACCGGCGGTTGCACCGAGGGCAGATCGTCGTACACCGAGAGCTTGTCAATGACGTGCGGCAGATTTTCCGGACCGTGAAAGCCTCCCGCTTTCCTGTCGAAAGCGTTATCCCCGTCCGCTTCAACCGACCGAACAACGGCACCTCGATGGACACCCTGAACAACACATACGGATTTCATTACCGACCCAAAGCCACGTTCAAAACCCGACAGCTCTCCGCCCACTCCTACGGCCGGGCGATCGATATCAATCCCTACCAGAACCCCGCCCTGCTGCGCAACGGACGAATCATTCCGGCCGGAGGAGACTATGATTTGAAGACACCCGGGACACTGAGCGACACATCGGCAGTCGTGCGGCTCTTTCGCCGACTCGGATGGCAATGGGGCGGCAGGTGGGCCTCCGTGAAAGACCGTATGCACTTCGAAAAACCGTAACTTTTTACCTGAATGGCAATTATAGGAATGGGGAACGCGCTGACCGACATCCTGGTTCAGATTCCCGACGAAACCATCCTGCACGACCTCGGCGTCGAACGGGGCGGTATGTATCTGATCGACAACAAACAGCATCACCGCCTGATGGAGCGGATCGCTTCGTTGCCGAGGAAACTGGCGGCGGGCGGTTCGGCCGCGAATATGGTGGCCGGAGCGGCTATGCTCGGGTCGCGGAGCGCTTTTATCGGCCATGTCGGTCGCGATGCGACCGGTGAGGCTTTCTGTCGATGCCAGCAGGCAAAGGGAGTCGAATCGTTGGTCGGCGTTTCCGAAGGGACTCCTTCCGGAAAGTGCATTTCGCTGATTCTGCCGGACGGCGAACGCACCATGCTGACCTATCTGGGAGCGGCACTGGAGGTCGACACCCGACATCTGGCAAGTCGATATTTACAGGGTCGGGAAGTCTTTTTTGTCGAAGGCTATCTGCTCAACTCGCCCGACGTGATCGAACCCGCCATGCGGGCGGCACGCGAAGCAGGGCTCCTCGTGGCACTGGATGCCGCCAGCTTTACCGTGATTCGGGAGTTCCGGCAGTTTGCCGACCGGCTGATCGATCGGTATGTCGACCTGTTGTTTGCCAACGAGGACGAGGCGGCTGCGCTGACCGACACCGACGTGCCGAAGCAGGCGCTCGAACAGCTGGCAGGACGGTGCGGAACGGTCGTGGTCAAAGTCGGGCCCGAAGGGTCGTGGATCGCCCGGGGCTCGGAACGCTGCCGGATCGGCATCATCGAGGCGCACCCGGTGGATAAGACCGGGGCCGGCGATCTCTATGCCGCTGCTTTTCTGCACGGTTGGACGCGCGGTCTGTCGCTCCGGCAGTGCGGCGAGCTGGGCGCGGTGGTGTCGAGCAAAAGTATCGAAGTGATCGGAGCCGATCTGCCGGCCGAGACCTGGGCCGGGATTCGACCGTGGGTGGAGCGGATCGAGGCGGGCGAACGGGTCGTGGGATGACACCCGGCCTGACAGTTTGTCCGACGGACCTGCCATTTCGGGGCTTGGCACAAGAGTTGTACGAAGCCGGACGGCGATTTTCAAAGGATTCGTAATCAAAAACCAATATCACGATATGCAACAAGGTAAAATCGGTGTGACGACCGAGAACATTTTTCCGATTATCAAAAAATTTCTCTATTCCGATCACGAGATCTTCCTGCGCGAGCTGATTTCCAATGCCGTCGACGCCACGACCAAACTCAAGGCGCTGAGCTCGATGGGCGAGTTCAACGGCGAGTTGGGCGACCTGACGATCCGTGTGGAGTTGGACGACAAGGGCAAAAAACTGACCGTCTCGGATCACGGGATCGGAATGACCGAAGAGGAGGTCGACAAATACATCAACCAGATCGCCTTCTCGGGGGCCGAGGAGTTCATGAAGAAGTACGAAAACCAGAGCGGGATTATCGGACATTTCGGTCTGGGGTTCTACTCCGCTTTTATGGTGGCGTCGAAGGTCGAGGTCATCACCAAGTCGTATAAAGAGGGGGCACAGGCGGTGAAGTGGACGTGCGACGGCACGCCGAACTATACGCTCGAACCGGCCGAAAAGGCGGAGCGAGGGACAGAGATCGTACTCTACCTCTCCGACGACAGCAGCGAATTCGCCGAACGGGCCCGGATCGAAGCGTTGCTGAAGAAATATTGCTCGTTCCTGCCGGTGCCGATCGCTTTCGGCAAGGTGCAGGAGTGGAAGGATGGCAAACAGGTCGACACGGATCGGGACAACATCATCAACGACACCCATCCGCTGTGGATGCAGAAACCGACGGAGATTACGGCGGAGCAGTACGACGAATTCTACCGCAAGCTCTATCCGATGGCGGAAGACCCGCTGTTCCACATCCACCTGAATGTCGATTATCCCTTCAACCTGACCGGGATTCTCTACTTCCCGAAGATCAAGAACAACTTCGAGGTGCAGAAGAACAAGATCCAGCTCTACTCGAACCAGGTCTATGTGACCGACTCGGTAGAGGGGATCGTGCCGGACTTCCTCACCCTGCTGCACGGGGTGATCGACTCGCCGGACATTCCGCTCAACGTGTCGCGGAGCTACTTGCAGAGCGACAGCAACGTGAAGAAAATCTCGGGTTACATCACCAAAAAGGTAGCCGATCGGCTGGCCGACCTGTTCAAAAACGGGCGGCAGGACTATGAGGCAAAGTGGGACGACCTGAAGCTCTTCATCCAGTACGGGATCGTCAGCGAAGAGAAATTCGGCGAACGGGCCGGAGAGTTCACCCTGCTGAAGAATACGGAGGGGAAATATTTCACGCTCGACGAATATGCCGAGGTCATCAAGGGCAGCCAGACGGACAAGAACGGCAAGATCGTCCACCTGTACAGCAACGATCCGGTGGCGCAGCACAGCTTTATCGAAGCGGCGCGGGGCAAGGGATACGACGTGCTGGTAATGGACAGTCCGTTGGAGGCGCACTTCATCGGTTTCCTCGAAAACAAGCACAGCGACTGGCGATTTACGCGCGTCGATGCCGATACGGTCGAAAAACTGATCGAAAAGGAGGAGCAGTTGGCGATGGCGCTGACGACGGCTCAACAGCAGTTGCTGACGCCGGTCTTCGAATCGCAGCTGCCGACCGACGAAAAGAGCCACTTCAACGTTCAATTCGAGGCGATGGATCCGGCTGCCGCGCCGATCGTCATTACGCAGGGCGAATTCATGCGCCGGATGAAAGACATGTCGAAAATCGGCGGCGGTATGTACAGTTTCTACGGCGAGCTGCCGGACAGCTATAACGTCGTGGTGAACGGCAACCATCCGCTGGTGATCGAGGTGCTGGGCGAGACGCAGAATGCGACCGGCGAAGCTTTGGCCCCGCTGGACAAGAACCTCAAGGCGGCGGAGGAAGAAAAGACAGCTCTGAATGCACTGCTCAAAGACAAGAAAGAGGAGGAGATTTCGCAGGAGGAAAAAGACAAGCGGGCTTCGATCGAAACCAAAATCGGCGAGATCGAGGGACAACGCAAGGAGATTCTGCGGAATGCCGGTTCTCAGAATATGATCGTCGGGCAGCTGGTCGATCTGGCTCTGCTGACCAACGGGATGCTGAAGGGAGAGGCGCTGACGAAGTTTATCCGCCGGAGCGTGGAAGTGGTCGGCAAGGCCGGCCAACCGGTTGATTAGAACAGTGCCTATTTGACACCTTGGTACATCCAAGCGATACGGGAGGGGGCGTCCATTGATGGACGCCCCCTCGTGTCTTTACCCGCCATTCGGACAGAACGGAAGCGGTCAGCGATTCATCAGCCGTCCCGCCTGCCAATTCAAACCGAGATACCTCTTCCGCAACACCGAGACACTGTTGGCGATCCCGCTGCTCCCCGACGTGGCGAACGGAATAATCGTTTTGCCGCTCAAATCGTGGCTCTCGATAAATGTCTCGACCACCCGCGGCGCCATATCCCACCAAATCGGATAACCGAGATAAATCACCTCATACTCCGCCACGTCAGCCGCAGGGAGCGCGATAGCCGGTCTCGCCTTCGGATCGTTCATCTCCACCGAGCTGCGCGACCGCGCATTCCGCCAGTCCAGATCGGCCGACGTATAGGCCTTTGCAGGCCGAATCTCATACAGATCGGCATCCCTCTCCCGGGCGATCCGTTGTGCCGCGCGGGCCGTCGTGCCCGTAGCCGAGAAATAAACGACGAGCGTCTTTCCCACCGCATTGTGTCCGACAACCGTCATAACAAAAAAGCTGATTAAAGTTAAAATAAATCGTTTCATCCTATTATTTCGTCCGTTCGAGTCGATTCATATTCCGCATCGGTTACCGGTTCGAGCCACTCGTTGGAGAGATTCTCGCCGGGAATCTCGAAAGCCAGATGCGCGAACCAACTGTCGGCCGCCGCTCCGTGCCAATGTTTCACACCTGCCGGAATGTGAACGACCGTGCCGGGAAGAATCTCTACGGCAGGTTTTCCCTCCTCCTGATACCATCCCCGTCCGGCCACGCCAATGAGCATCTGCCCGCCGCCCTCGGAGGCGCGATGGATGTGCCAATTGTTGCGGCAACGCGGCTCGAAAGTCACATTCGCAAACGGAATCCGGTCGGTCGAAATGCGGGCGAGATAGCTATTACCCGTGAAATACTGCGCATAGGCCGTGTTCGGTTCGCCGATCGGAAAGATCATTTCGCGTTGGAAGGCTGCCTTGGCATCTTCGTCGGCCGTTGCGTCGGCCCAGACCTCCTTAGCGAGCCGGAACGCTCCCCAGACGTCGGGCCATCCGGCATAAAAAGCGATATGTGTCAGCATCTCCGAGATTTCGGTACGCGTAACACCGTTCGCCTTAGCGAACCGCAGGTGATGCTCCAGCGACGAATCGATCACCCCTTTACCGACCAGCGCCGCCACCGTCGCCAGACTGCGGTCGTGCGGGCTGAGTCCCGGCCGATTCCATACTTCCCCGAAGAGAACATCGTCGTTGAGCTCCGCGAATTTGGGTGCGAACTCCCCCAATTGAGTATGTCCGGCAGTTTGCGTAATTTTTTCCTGTGCCATAACGATTGAACTGTTTGCGGCGCATGCGATTATCAGCGCCTTGAAGATTCTCCTTTTCATTCCCTGCTGTGTTTTCACGACAGGCAAAATTACCCACTTGTTTCCCCCGCGTTTTTATCCGAAATCCGGTTCCTCTTACCCCGATTCCGGTTTCGCACCACAGCATATCAGAAATTCGTGTTAATTTTGAAGAAATTCATCCGGAACGCCATGAAAGAGACGACGAAAATCGACACGATAGAGGCCTACAACCAATGTTTCGGTCTGAAGACACGGCATCCGTTGGTGTCGGTGGTCGATCTCTCGCAAACCACGCAATGGCCCGATCCTCTCCGATTCAGCTACGGCATCTACGCCCTTTTCCTGAAACAGGTGAAGTGCGGAAACATCCAATACGGGCGACAAACCTATGATTATCAGGACGGCACGATCATCTGCTTCGCGCCGGGACAGGTAGCCGAAGTGACCCGCATACCGGGAGCACGCCCCTCGGCTTACGGCTTGCTTTTCCACCCCGACCTGATTCGCGGCACCGCGCTCGGACAGGAGATCAAGCGGTACTCCTTCTTCTCGTACGCCGCCAACGAAGCCCTGCACCTCTCGGAAGAGGAGCGACAGACGATTCTCGACACCATGCGGAAAATCGACCGCGAACTCGACCTCCCGTTCGACAAACACAGCCGGCGGCTTATCACAGCCCACATCGGCGTGCTGCTCGACTACTGCATGCGCTTCTACGACCGCCAGTTCGCGACACGCAGCGAGGTGAACAACGACGTAATCGCCCGTTTCGAACAGCTGTTGGACGGATACTTCGACACCGATGCACCGCAACACGAAGGACTCCCTTCAGTCAGGTATTTTGCCGACAAAGTTTGTTTGTCCCCCAACTATTTCGGCGACCTGATCCGGAAGCTGACCGGCAAAACCGCGTCGGAACACATCCAGGATAGGTTGATCGATCGGGTGAAAGAGCTGCTGCTCTCGTCCGGCAAGACGATGAGCCAGATCGCCTACGAGCTCGGATTCCAGCATCCGCAACACCTGAGCCGGATGTTCAAACGGCTGACCGGCATGACACCCAACGAATACCGCTCGGTCGGTTGAAAATCCTTCCGACTCAATCGACCGACAATCTGGGAAAATACGCATTTTGGCCCGAAATTTGCTATGTATTTTTAAACCAACAAACATATCACCATGAAAAAACGTATCGTAACCCTCTGTCTGCTACTGTTCGGCGCCTTGATCGGCCTTCAAAGCTGCGACGACGAAAAGAACATCGCCTTCGACAAATTGCCGCAAACGGCCCGCCAATTCATCGGCAACTACTTCCCGGATCAGACCGTCAACCGGACCCGGCAAGAGAAAGATAACGGCATCGTCTCCTACGAAGTACGTCTGACCGACGGTACGGAGATCGATTTCAATGCCGCCGGCGAATGGCAGCACATCGACCGCCCGTTCGGAATCGTACCCGACGAGATCGTTCCGCAGGCGATTCTCAACGACCTGGCCGGACGCTATCCGGAGGCCCGCGTACATGAGATCGAGAAAGAGTTGGGCGGCTATGAAATCGGGATCGGCAACGGACTGGAGCTGTATTACACCACCGAAGGAGTCTTTATCCGGGAAGAGCGATAACCCCATCTTCTCATAAACGCAGCGCGGGCACCCTCTTCCGGAAGGTGCCCGCGCCGTTTTCAATCTCCGATGGAGTGATCCTGCGGAAACGGTTCGCCGCTCCAGGCTCGTCGCGACGTCCAAGGCTCGCCCGGCGCCGTCCAGAACGGATCGTCCTCCGGCAAACCTAAAGCCAGAAAACCGGTCAGACAGAGATAGAGACTCCCCGTACAGGTGTACGCCTCACCGATCTCCGGCTGCGCGCCACAGAAACCGATCCGCAGCCAGCCGTTCGCGTCGAACGTCCCCGGCTGTTCGAAAAAGCGCCGGATGACGGCCGTCATCGCGCTCCGCACCTGCCCTTTCGAGAGGCTCTTCGGCAGACGATCCTGCAAGGCCATCTGAGAAAGTACCTGCAACGCCGCCGTCCGATACTGCAACGACCGTCCCAGCGGCGGAATCGTCCCCTCGGGCGAAATCATCCGCTCGGTGACCTCCGCATAACGCGCCGCCCGCTTCAGCACCCGTTCGCGCAACCCCGGAAATCCGTCGCCCATCACCCCCAGCACGTCGATCAGCATCGGCTGGATGACGAAACTGTTGTAGTAGTCCCAGTGGAACGGTTCGCCGTCGCCGTAGACCCCGTCGCCCTTATACCAGGCGTTCATCTGCCGTACCGGATAGTCCACCCGCACCTGATCGTACCCCTCGCCCACCGAACGCAGAAAAGCTTCGATCTGCGCCGTGAACATCAGCCAGTTGCTCACATTCGGCCGCACCTTCCGCGTCTGTTTCATCTCGTAGACGATCCGCTCCCGGGTCGCCTCGTCGAGACCGCCCCACAGGTTTTTCGGCGCACGCATCAACCCCTGCGCCAGGTGCGCCGCATCCACCAGCGCCTGATACCCTACCGCAAAACTGATGTAGTCCGCCGACGTCGTGTCCATCGCATTCCGCAATCCCCGGATGGAGAGGTCGAGGAGCTCCTTGCGCATCTTCCCGTCCCGGGTCGTGGTATCCACCGGCAGCTCCAGCCACGGAGCGATCCCGCAGATCGTCCGTCCCAACGCCTCCAGATAGGCGTACTTCGTCCGGTCGCCATAGGCTCCGTACTCCGGATGCGACGGCCCGCGCTGTTCGATCGGCATATTCGCGTGCAGCGTCCCCGCCGCCAGATTCGACAACACCGGATAAGCGATTTTATAAGCCGTCTCGGCCCACACTTCGCGATCCGATTTCGGCTGTTCAGCCTGTTTTTTCCGGGCCGCCCAGCCATCCGGCAAGATACACACCGCGGCCAGCGCGACCGCCAATAAACGTTTCATCGATTTCATGCTCCCAATTATTGCTGTAAAAAAGTCACCTGCAAGGCATCCCGTCGTTTCGGATTTTTGACCTTCAGGACAATCCGGGTCAACCGCTCGCCCCAGATGTTCGACAACCGCGGATCGGTCAGCTCCACCGCCTCGGTCGTCAGTTCATATTTCGAAAGGTCGAATGCCATGCGCAAAGTCTTGTCCCCGCTCTGGATTTCAACTCCCCCACGGCCCGACGCCACCGTCCCGCAGGTCAGGAAATTCAAGGCCACCGGCCCCTTTACCTCCGACAAATCATACGTATCGGTCAGCGTGACCGTATTTCTCCGCCGGTCGAAGCGGTAGTCGCGCACCCAGCTGCGGCACGCCGCCTCGGCCGGATAAGCCCCCGCCATATCCAACGAGAAATTCATCACCCGCCCGTTATCCGTATGTTTTACGTTCCGCGAACGGTATCTCCCACCGTCCTTCTGTCCGAAACCGTTGATAACCGGCAGGTTGTGAAACTCCGACTGCATCATCCAAATAGTGTAGCGCCGGTGGTCGAACGTCGCCGCCGTGTAGGTTCCCACCCCGGCGTCCACCATCACCGGCTGACCGTCCACATAGAGGATAAAACTCCCCACGTCGTTGTGGTTATGGCTCTCGGCATTGTATCCACCCTTGGCGGCCAGCGTCAACCCCTCGGCGCTCCCGCCTTCGGTTCGCGCCACCGCCACCTCGATGCCGTCCATCCAGACCGACCGATACAACGGAGCCACCGGTTGGGCCGCACACATATCCTTATAGATAAACGCCGTCTTGAGCCGATTGTCCATCGTCCCGCTGAGCGGGTTGTCAGCAAAGCCGGTCAGCGTACCGAGGTACGAGCCGAACCGCATCATGGTACTGTCGCCGATATTGCGCCCGTAACGGAACACCGTCGACGCCCCCGGCGAAGCCTTGGCCTCGGCATCGGCAAAATTGACGAAATAGAGACTGTCGATATGCGCATTGGCGATATAGAGCCCGATATTCTTCACCCGCTGCTCGCCGAACAGATCGATCCGGCCGTTCGAATAGCCTTTCAGCACTTCGAGGTAGTTGTTCATCATCCCCGCCGCATGCGTCCAGTACGAAGGCCCCTCTTCGCACCCTCCGTCAGGCTTGAAAAAGTTGATGAACTGATCCACCGACCGCATCGTCTTCTTCACGATCGCCGCCCGCCGCTCCGGATTTTCCTCGACCAGCAACGCCGTCGTCAGCACATTGAAATTGCACCACGGATTCCAGTTATTGACCTGCGCCCCCTCGCGGAACCCGAGCCAGAACATGTCGTCGCGATTCAGATAGACATCCAGCGTATGGCGGTTCAACTCGGCCCGCAGCCGCTGCGGAATCGTGGGCGACAATTTGCCCAGATCCTCCTTGAAGAAGTAGTAGGCCCAGGCCAGCGTATTGGCCGTCATTCCGCCGCTGAGGTCGATCGTGCGGCGGTCGATATCCGGCACCGCCGTCCCGCTCAGCTGCCAGTAGATATGCGCCGTCGCCACCCACGTACTCTGCTCGCACAGCGACCACACCCCGTCGGCGATCTGATCCAGAAACCGTCCCTTGCCCTCGACCAGCTCGCCGAACATCAGATCGGCCAGCGTCGAATACCGTTCGGCGATATGCAGGTCGTTGGGCCGGCGAATCCCCTTGCGGGCGAAATCGAGATACGAAGTGACCGTTACACTGCGCCATACATAGTCCAGCCGGGCCTCCGCCTGCGCCACCGCCTGCCGCTTCACCTCCTCCGGCAGCGACTGCCAAAAATTGCGATCCGCATACCCCGGATAAGGCCGGTACGCCTCCCGACAGAGGGAATCCATATCGTACCGCCGAGCGGCTTTCTGCAAAAGGTCGGGCTTGGCCTTAGTCGCCGGCGCCGCCTGCATCGAAAGGGGTGCCGCCCCGAAAAGAGCCGTCAGCAGCACCGTCAGCAACCGATTTGTCCGTTTCATTTCCGTTCGGCGATTATTTGTTTTCCAAATCCCGTTTCCGTTTCAGCGCTTCGAGGAAGTAATAGTCCGCATAGACCAGCGGCACATCCACCTCCGACGGCCCCGGTTTGTTGCCCGTCGAGTGCATCAGGACGAAATAGCCGTTCTCGCCCAATTCGGCCCGATAAGCCGGCGAACCGAGCGTTTCGACGATCCGGTCGGCCAGCTTCTTATACTCTTTACCCCGCTTGCGCCCCACATAGGTCGAGAGCTCATAGAGCGCCGAAGCCGTCACCGCCGCTGCCGAAGCGTCGCGCGGCTCCCGCTCGATGTTCGGCACATCGTAATCCCAATAGGGAATCAAATCCTCCGGCAGGTTCTTGTTCGTAAAGATGAACTTCGCGATATCCTCCGCCTGTTTCAGGTATTTCGGATCGCGGGTATAGCGGTAACAAAGCGTGTAGCCGTACAGCCCCCAGGCCTGTCCGCGCGCCCAGGCCGAAGAGTCGGCATAGCCCTGCGCCGTCACCCGGCTGCGCACCGCCCCCGTCTTCGAATCATAGTCCACCACATGGTAGCAGCTCATATCCGGCCGGTAGTGATACTTCATCGTACGGTCGGCATGCGACGTGGCGATCTTCCAGAACGACGAGTCGCCGCTCATCCGCGTCGCCTCGAACAGCAGCTCCAGATTCATCATATTGTCGATAATCACCGGGCAGTCCCACCCGCGCCACTGCGGCCACGACTGGATCACGCCCGCCCCCGGACGATACCGCTCACTCAGCGTCCGGGCCGCCGTTACGATCACCTCTTTGTAAGGCTCCTTCTCCGTCAGCCGCAGCCCGTTGCCGAACGAACAGAAGATCATAAAACCGATGTCGTGATTCCCCCGGTAGTATTTGATCCGCTCCATCCCCTCGGTATAGTGCACCGCCGGCTTGAGCCACTTGCTGTCTCCCGTCAGCTCGTACAGGTACCACAGCGTCCCCGGGAAAAATCCGCTCGTCCAGTCGTCCAGCGTGGTGAAAGCCAGCTGTCCCTTCTCATTCAACGTCCGGGGACTCGGGATATTCTTGAACGTATCCATCGTGTCGACCATCAGTTGGACCTGTTGGGCCGCAAAATCGACATTTTCGGTAATCACCGGCGCGATTTTCCGGTTTTTCGCAGAGGCCGGTTCAGACGAGAGGCCGCCCCACAGCAGGCTCCCGGCAGCCAGAACAGCCGCTGTCGGTAAAAAGTTTTTCATCATATTTTAAAGAGTTTGGTTGTCCGTTCACTCCCTCCGCCGCGCCGCAAAGGCACTCCGGAGCAGGAAAAGACAAAAATACGAAATTTAAATTCTTCTTCCCTCCGGCCCCCTCTGCCGACCGCAACAAGCCACTGACCCCGAACCGCAAAAACAGCCTGATTTTTAAGCCCCGATTTATTTTGTTATATTTGTCAGGATAATCCTGTCGCATTGCGCGAAAAATTTCAGATACGTACCCCTATGAAAAAATTACTCCCGCTTTTGGGCGCCCTCGTGCTCTGCCTCTCCTGCGGAGGCGTCAAGGTGAAGGTCGCCAACCCGCTGAAGCTCAACCGGACCGACGAAACGGTCGAACTCGACTGGAAAGAGGTGCAGAAACGGCTGCCGGGGATTACGCCCGAAGACATCGTGGTGATCGGGCCGAAGGGCGAACAGTTGCCGTCGCAGGTGCTCTATTACGGCGGCGTGGAGCCGCAGTCGCTGATTTTCCAGGCGACGGTCGGGCCGCGCAGCTCGACGACCTACCGGTTGGAGAGCGGCATGCGGGAAGACTTTCGGGCACAGGCGTACGGACGATTCGTGCCGGAGCGGATGGACGATTTCGCCTGGGAGAACGACCGGATCGCCTACCGGATGTACGGGCCGGCGCTCGAACGGACGGGCGAAATCAGCAACGGGATCGACATCTGGTTGAAACACACCGACAGTTTGGTCATCAACCGGTGGTATCGGCCGGGGTACGACTACCACACCGACCGGGGCGAAGGCCTCGACTGCTACAAAGTCGGCCGGACGCTCGGGGCGGGAGCCATGGCGCCGTACGAGAGAGGAAAGCTGTGGTTAGGCAACAATTTCACCGGCTACAAAGTACTGGACAACGGGCCGATACGGGTGACTTTCCAGCTGGATTATGCGCCGTTCCCGGTCGACAGCTTGACGGTGACCGAGCGGCGGACGATTTCGCTCGACGCTCATACCCCCTTCAACCGGATTACGGAAGAGTACACCGGCGATTTCGATGAACTGCGGGTGGCGGCGGGAGTCGTGCTGCGCGGGCCGGGCGGCCGGGTGATCGACCTGCTGGACAAACCGATCCGGAAGGTCGGCTATTGGGAGCCGCTCAACACGGACAACACCCCGGACAACGGGCATACGGGCATCGGTCTGGTCTTCCCCTGCGAGATCAAGGTAGAGACCCGACTGGGACATCTCTTGGCGAGCACCGTCATTCCGCAGGGCAAGCCGTTTACCTATCGGATGGGAGCGGCATGGAGCAAGCGCGAGGCGCCGACCTCGGAGGCGATGGCGCAATTGATTCTGGACGAGACGGCCAAGGCAGAACATCCGCTGGTGGTGACGTTCAAGTAACAGCTGACCACTCCGTATAAAAAATCGGCGGGGCGAACCTAAATTGCAAAGGTTCGCCCCGCCGATTTTACTTTCGACCACCGCCGGCTAAAAGAGTTCCGAGAATTTCCGAGGCACCGGCGTCGAAAAGTCATGCCGTTTCCCCGTGGTCGGATGGATGAAACTCAGCACCCCCGCATGCAACGCCACCCGGCCGATCAACGCCCGCCGCGAGCCGTACTTCTTATCGCCGACGATCGGATGACCGATGTACTCCATGTGCGCCCGAATCTGATTCTTCCGCCCCGTCTCCAACTCCAGCTCCAGCAGTGTCACGTCGTTCCGCGCCGAGTACTTCAACACCCGAAACGCCGTATCGGCCTTCTTCCCCTCCTCGCGGTTCGTCACATAGACCTTCATCGCCTTACTCTCGGTCAGGTAGGTCGAAATCACCCCCTCGGCCTGCTCCACCCGCCCCTCGACCACCGCATAATATTTCCGCTCCACGACCGTCTCCGTCCAGCTGCTCTGTACCCGGGTCTTCACCTCCTCGCTCTTGGCGAACATCATCAGTCCGGAGGTCTCCCGATCCAGACGGTGCAGGACGAATATCTTGTTCCGCGGATCGTCCTGTTTCACATGCTCGCTCAGGATGCTGTAGGCCGTCTGCATAATCTGCTTGTCGGTCGCCACCGAGAGCAGCCCGTTCCGTTTCTCGACCACGATCAGGTCGTCGTCCTCGTAGACGATGCGTAACTTCGGATGCGAAATCCCCTCGCGCACCCGCCCCAGATCGACCTCCACCCGATCACCCGGCGCGAGCGGCGTATCGAACTGAGTCGTGATACACCCGTTCACCGCGACCTGGCGGTGAGCCAGATAGGATTTGACCGTCGTCCGGCTCCGGCCCGAAAAATAGGCGAACAGAAAGGGCAACAACGTACTCCCCTCCTCTACTGCGATCTGTATTCGGCCCGAAGCCGGTTGCGATTTTGTTTTCATGGGGACAAAAATAGGGATTTCGCGGCACAAACCCTACCCGCCGCCTCATAGAACGCGAACGAACCGACGCCTCTTCCGTCCGCCGGTCGCATCGCCTTTGGCACAAAAATTGTCCCTGCCCAAGGAGGTTTTTATCCACACCTATTTCATTATTTACCCATTTAAACCATCTTATTTTATGAAAACCTTCTACACGTTACTGGCCACCGCAGCTCTCGGGCTCGGATCGCTCGGCGCCTGGGCCGACGATGCCTCTACCGCCGCCTCCAGCGAAAATCCGCAACGGCACCGCCACGACAAACGCAACACGGTATGGATCATCGGCGCCGATCCGCAAACAGACGACGTCTGGATGCTGAAAGGCCGGGCGATCGACATCTATGCCCAAACCGTCAAACCGGGGTTCCAACAATCGGGTGTCCCGAATTTCATCATCTCGGATCGGGCCAACAAGGCGGTGTTCGGGATCGGGGGCTTCGTCAGCTTCCGGACGACGTATGACTGGAGCAATGTGATCCAAAACAAGGACTTCGTGACGTACGACATCCCGATGATCCAGACGCCGTCGAACAAACAGCGTTTCCGGATGGATGCCAGCACCTCGCGGCTCTTCTTCAAGACCATCGTACACACCAAGGCGCTGGGTAACATCGAGACCTACGTCGAAACCGACTTCCGCGGCGGAGACAACGTTCTTCGGTTGCGCGAGGCCTATGTGTCGTTCAAAGGCCTGACGTTCGGTCAGCGCACCACGACGTTCGTCGACCTGGACGCTGCGCCGACCACGATCGACTTCCAGGGGCCGAATGCCTATACGTACCAACGGAATCTGATGGTTCGCTACCACTTGCAGATCAGCCCGAACTGGGAATTCGCGGTAGCGGCCGAAATGCCGGGCGTGAGCGCCACGACTCCGGGCGAAGCGGCCTATATCGTACCTCAACGGGTTCCGGACTTCCCGGTCTACTTCCAGTACAACTGGGCGCAGGGGCGCAGCCACTTGCGTGCGTCGGGGATCATCCGTACGATGAACTACTACGACAATGTGAACCTGAGTACCATCACGAAAGTGGGCTGGGGGGCCATGCTGAGCGGTCGGATCGCGCTGAGTCGTTCGGCGAACGTTTTCGGACAGGTGGTCTACGGCGAGGGGATCGAAAACTACATCCAGGACCTGAACGGCAACGGATACGACTTGGTTTCGAATCCGCTGCGGAGCGGCCGTTTGCAGACTTTGCCGGCCATGGGCTGGTTGGCGGGTTTCCAGGTGAATTTCAGCCCGAGCTGGCAGATGAATGCAGCGTACAGCCAGGTAAGCGTATGGAACCGCAACAACTATTTCGCTCAGGCTCCGGACACTTATCGGTTGTCGCAATACATCGTGGGTAACTTGTTCTACCACATCACTCCGGCCTTCAGCGTCGGCGCGGAATACCTCTACGGCACGCGCAAGAATGCGGATCATGCCAAAGCGCATGCAAACCGGGCTCAAATGATGGTTCAGTTCAACTTCTAACGGAGAATTTCCATACCGTAAATCCGGCAACGGGGAGCTGCTTCGGCGTCTCCCCGTTTGTTTTTATCACGAACTCAACAATTATACGATTACGCATTGTGCAGAGGTTTGCGAAGTACTGCGACAAATAGTTGCCAATATTTCCATTCAACTATTGTAGGATTGGGAGTTGGCTTCGGCTCGTCGGACTTTCCGAGACCGATATTTCAATTCAACTATTGTAAGATTGGGAGTCTTCGGGATGTTTTTGAGTAGGAATCATTAAGAAATTTCAATTCAACTATTGTAAGATTGGGAGGCCGACTACCTCCTAACCTGACTTTAATTATCTGCATTTCAATTCAACTATTGTAAGATTGGGAGACCTTTCGTTAAAAGTATTTCAATTCAACTATTGTAAGATTGGGAGGTTGATGAAGTAAAGCGGAGACTGATTCTTTGGACAATTTCAATTCAACTATTGTAGGATTGGGAGCGGAGCTGGAGCGTAGTAATTGGCCCGACCAGACAATTTCAATTCAACTATTGTAGGATTGGGAGGACGAGGCAGGCCAGTATGACCCCGATGCGGATATCATTTCAATTCAACTATTGTAGGATTGGGAGTTACCTTGACCATTGCCCCGAAATATTATAACAAATTTCAATTCAACTATTGTAGGATTGGGAGATTGACGTCTCTCGTAAGCAGAGTCTCTTTATCCACATTTCAATTCAACTATTGTAGGATTGGGAGTTTCCACTCTTTCAGAGTACGCTCATTCGAAAGAACATTTCAATTCAACTATTGTAGGATTGGGAGTTGGCGATTTCAAACTGAAAAATGAGCAGCTCCAACATTTCAATTCAACTATTGTAGGATTGGGAGACGAGTACGAATATCCGTTCGCAGATCAAGGACTGTCATTTCAATTCAACTATTGTAGGATTGGGAGGATATCTTTCGTAATTATTATGCGAACACCCAGGAAATTTCAATTCAACTATTGTAGGATTGGGAGCCTGATACCCCGAACTGTAAGAAGCTTCGGGGGTGATTTCAATTCAACTATTGTAGGATTGGGAGGCCGATCTCGTACGACCATGTAGTGAGCTGGTACAACATTTCAATTCAACTATTGTAGGATTGGGAGCGGAATCCTCCGAATGTGCCGCCAAGATCTCTTTTAAATTTCAATTCAACTATTGTAGGATTGGGAGAGCTTCCTCTGGTTGCAACACCCACATTCTATTTCATTTCAATTCAACTATTGTAGGATTGGGAGGTCGCCACTACCGAGGCGATGCGCGGGCGCACCACATTTCAATTCAACTATTGTAGGATTGGGAGGGTATCTGGCGGAATTTGGGTCGGTCGCGTACAACAATTTCAATTCAACTATTGTAGGATTGGGAGCCGTGAAAAATGACAAATCAGCACACTAAAAATCAAACGATTAGAAGTGTAAAAAACATTTTTCTGACATCAGAAAGTTGTCGACCTCCAATCCCGCGAAAACATACGGAGATCGACAACTTTGATATTTATCTGATTTTCAATATATCAAAGAACCCGGCACCACACATCACACCGCCGCACAGCAGGTCACACAACACGAACGACAACTATAGGAAATTATCCACCGAAGCCCGCTCGCACCCTATGATCCGCTTGTCCAGCCACCGCTCATTCCGGCTCTCGAAGATAATCAGGCTATCCTCCTCCGTATCCATAATTTCCTTCGCCTGCAACTCCAGCTCCCGCAGCTTCACCGCCGTGATCTCGCCCTCGAACACCGAGTTCTGAATCCACGACAAATAACGCCGGCATAACTTTAGCATCTTCCCCACCCGCTTTTCACCGCAATCATAAACCAAAATCACATACATCGCACGCTTACCAATACATTTTAAACGGTTTGTACTCCTCCATTCCCAACAAATGTTTTGTCAATTTGTAACACTCCAACCGGATCAGGTAACGATAACTCACCTTCCGGCCCAATTTCCGATGCTGGATCGTCTCCAGAAAACGCTCCTCCAATGCCTTCACGAAAATTTCCCGTCCCGACCGGTTCAACACACACCGATTCAACGAGCGGTCAAAGTGTTTTTCCTGAATCTGTCGTTTATTCAGCACATTGAATATCACCCGATCCACGACAATCGGTTTGAAAATCTCCGAAATATCCAGCGAGAGCGAAAACCGACGTTCACCCGGCGCGTGCAGATAGCTGATCGTCGGATTGAGCTGCGTCTGATGGATCGCCCGCAGACACTGCGCATAACACATCATGTTGCCGAACGAGATCAAAGCGTTCACCTCGTTCTGCGGCGGCTGCTTCGTCCGGACACCCATCTCGAAATCATTCAGAATCAGATCAAAAGCCTGATAATAGGTCTGCCGGATATTTCCCTCGATTCCCATCAGCTCATCCACCGCACCAACCCGCGGAATCTGGGCCGCATAGCCTTCGATCGCCTCTTTCATCGGCAGGGTGTCCTTTCCGCGCCGGTTGTAATACTGCAAATTCTTGAGCATGTTGAAAGCCGCCCCCTCGATGAATCGGCGCGCAATCTCCAGCCGCCGTTTCGGAACCTGATAAGCGGCAGCCTGAGCCAGAATCATACGCCCGGACAACAACGAATCACGCGGCATAAACGACCCGGTGTAATTTTCGTAATAATCGAAAAAGTGAACCGCCACATCGTTCTGTCCCAGAAAATTGTAGAGCGAACTCGGCGCATCCAGCGAACCGAAGACATAGAAATCCTCGGCGGTCTCCACCGGAATAAAGCGCGGCGTTCCCTCCCGCACCACCCCGTCCTCGTCCGTCACCCGGGGCGTGAACTTCAGCGTATTGTCCTGCCGGGTCAGCACGCCCGGATTAAAGAGATAATAATTACGTTTCATAACGAATCCTCCTGATCCGAATCCTCTTCAGGAACCGCCTCACCGACATAACAGAAGTCAAAATAGCTGCATCGGCGGCAAATTCCCTTCCGTTTCGGAGGAATCGGCGGACATTGTTCAGACTCGACGATCCGATCTATCCGTCTCTCCATCTCGCTCAACCGTACCCGATCTTCATCGGTCAACTCCCCCAACTGCTCCGTATGGCGAATCGACGGATACTCCACCACCGCCCGCACCCCCGCTATCCCGATCTGTTCCAACACCAGCTGGTAGTATCTGACCTGCCAGATATGAGCCTCCTCCATCCGGTCGGACAATTTGATTTCGTGAATCACCCGCTGCCGGGGATCATAAAAATCGATCTTCACCGGCCCCACCTCCAGCTCTTCGTACCGCCCCGGCCGCGACGGATAGGCCGTCGCGTGCAGCAATTTCCCTTCAGCCACCCGTTCCGAGGTATGCTCCATGCCCACTCCGCCCGCGTAAAGCCACAGCTTACGCGGGCAGACCAGCAGGTAATTAAAATGGCCTCCGCCGTACTTCATATGCTTCGACAACCATTCTCCGACCTACTTCTGATGCTCGTAGTCGAACGCCAGCATCCGTTCGGTCAGATCGCGTTCCGCAGCCGCCAGCGCGTCGGCACTCTCGATCGAGGTGGCGAAATAACCGGCTGCCGGCAACGTGACGAACACATCTGCTCCGGCCGAACCGTCCACGACCGGTTTCGCCTTCGGACGGTCTCCCCCGTCATCGATCAGTTTGGTGCGAATGGCACCGGCCAGCGTATTGGCATTGTCGCTGATCGCCACCGCCAGCGTCTCCATCAGGCTGAACGTCCGCGCCTGATTGGAGGTGATCCGCCAGTTCAACAAGGCATGCGCCAAGGCCGGAATCACCTCTTCGCGTTTCTCTTTCGGCAGAACCAGACAGTGTCCGAACCTATTCTCGCTCTCGATCCACCCCTCGTTTTTCAACGTCTCGATCATCTCCGGCGTCAGCTCCGGTTCGTGCGGGTTGGTCGATACGCAAAACAGCCGCCGTAAATCGATCGCCACGTCGAACACAAAGAGCCCGCTGGCTCGCCGGTTGTCGGGAATCCAATGACGACGGGGCAACGTCCGGCAATTCCCTTTCAACCATTCGTCGATCTGTTCCTCAGTCATCGGCTCCTTTTGACCCTCCATCCGGACGATCACCGGATGGTTTTCCGGCCGGTCGCTGCGGTCGAAAGTCAGATTTTCAGTCTCCATCTCCATCCCGCCCAACAACGGATGCAGCGGCCGCATGGCCGAAATCGACAACGGACTGCGCCGCTTCACGGTATAGTTCTCCGACGCAGCCCGCATCCAGCCGCCGATCAGCTGATCGACGTAGTGCGGATCGCACGGTGACCACGGTTCCTTGTTGGTCATCTTGCCGGCCTTATTGATCTCGTAGTTGAACGTGATGGGCGCCATCGGTGCATCCAGCGCATCGGTCAGCGCCTCCAGTACGGAACGTTTCACCTGTTGTCCGCTGGAGTAGGCCATCCGGCGTCCGAAAGTCGGATCATAATAAGACTTCTGACCGTCCTGCACACAGAAAACGGTATGGTCGGCATGGCGCAGCACGCGCAGGTAGATATACGGATTCATCGTTCTATGGGATTTTATTGGTTTCTCTTTTTACAACACGGCGTACTCGACCCGCAGCAGTCCGAGGAAATACGGTACATTATCGGAAGGCATATTCCCGTTGATCAGGGTGTAGACCTCGTATAATTTCGAATGCTCGCCCAGCACACCGATCATCGGCAGAATCGCATCATTAAACGCCGTCCGATGGCGGGCTTTCAGGAGATTCTCAATCTGATTTCCCCGATCAGTTTTTCCCTGCTTGCTTTCGAGCACATACGTATGTAATTCCACAGCGAGTTCACGGGCAACAGTCCGCAATTCTTCATTATTCAGCATAGCCAGTATCCAGGTTAAGTAGGTTTGAAAAGTGATCTTGTTCTGTTCGTCGTCCGGTTTGTATTTCAACGCCTTGCGCCCCTCCATAATCTCCCGCAGCCCCTTCGGCTCCATCGCCCGGATACCGATGCTCCCCTGCTGGCAGCACCGTTCGAACCCCCAGGCCGTTCCGAAGAGGGTCTTCGCCTTCCGGGCCGACTCGATTCCGAACAACCGGACGTATAAATCAATGGGGCGCACGATCTCCGGCAATTCGAACGGAATAAATCCGATCGTCTCGTTGGTCTGCCCCGATTTCCAGATGTATCCCATCAGCCGTTCCTGCGGAAAATGGCGAGCGATTTCCTGTAGAATATTCGCCCACCCCTCCGTTTCGAAGCCGACCGATACCCCTCCCGCCACCTTTTCGTGGGGCAGAAAATTATCGGTCGGATAGTCCGGATCGAAATCCTCGCTGAAGCGATGCCGCACCCAGCAGCCGTTCCACGTCAGGGCCTTGTTTCCCTCGGCCCGCGAGACGCCGTTCAACAGCTCCCGGTAATATTTCCACCCGTCGAAAACGGCAAGCAGAATCTCCGGCCGGTCGAACAGAATCGCCCAGCCGCCCGCCACACCGACCCCCAGCGACGCCCCGATCCACGAGAGGTAATAATCCTCCGGCTCCAGCGGCAGCACCATATCGGTCACTTGTCCCGACGTCGTACCCGTCAGTCCGGCCGCCGGATATCCCAGCGCCATGCTGGCATCCGCTTCCGCCTCCTCCCGGATCTTCCGGTGCAACTCGTCCAGCTTCTCTTTCCGCTGCACGGCCGTGAAAGGCCGGTCTTTCTTCACCCCCTGCACAAACGGCGAGTTGGTCGGCCACAACATATACTTCTCGTGGTCGAAAAACAACGGATGGAACACCTCCGTAAAAAAGCGTTCCGCGTTGTAGCCCGTCCCCTCGCGGGCGTTGTACGCCTCCAGAAAGAGGCCTCCTATATACGATGTTATCATAATCCGAAACTACAAAAAACGATTCGTCACATCCTCGAATTCCGGCCGGGCGAACTCAGGCAAAAAACCCGTCTCCGGCGAATAAGCCCGATCCGGAACCACATACGGTTCGCTACCGCACTCCGACAAACGGTTCAGACCGCTATACCGCACCGTCCGCACGGAGACCGGAATCTCCATCGCCAGCCGCTCCGCCGCCGACGCCGTCCGATACCGCCCGACATCACCCTCGACGATGCAGGCCGCCGAATCGATATCCAACGCCTCCAACAAAGCCGACTTCGCCTGATGGATCAGACCGCCGATCCGCCACCGTCCGTCACGATAAGCGGCCAGAAGACCCAACTCCTCCGCCCGATCCGGTATAGCCTCATAGAGCGCATCCAGCCTCCGCTGCACATCCCGCTCCCGAAAGAGGTCGCCGTCCGGCAACAGGTCGAAACTCCGCTCCAACACCGCTGCATCATAAGGCGCCGCCTCCCGCACCCCGTCCGGAGGCGCCACCACATACACCGGCCGGAAGTTCCCTCGCGTTTCAGGTGTCCGCCGCCGGTTGATGCGTCCGAAACGTTGCACCAGCGCATCCAGCGGTGCACACTCGGTGACCATCACATCGAAACTGATGTCCAGACTGACCTCCACCACCTGCGTGGCCACCACGATACAACCCTCGCCCGCCGGCAGCCGGTTCAGCTCCCCGACCAGCCTCTTTTCGAGTCCCGCCCGATCGCCCCGTTTAAAGCGACTGTGAATCAACATCACCGGCACTTCCGCCCCGTACTCCTCCGCCAGCCGGCCATAAAGTTCCTGCGCCCGCGCCACCCGGTTGCAGACCGCCAACACCTTTTCACCCCGCTCCACCGCCTCCCGCACCACCGACCCGGCCGCCTCCCAGTTCGTCAGTTTGTACACCCGATGACGGTCGAACGTATCCAACACCTCCGTCGGCAACCGCACCTCGCAAACCCGCTCCGGGCCGCCCAGCAGAGCCAGCATCCGGTCGTACAACGCCCTCGGCATCGTCGCCGTTCCCACATGCACCCGACACCCGACCGACAGCAACACCTCCGCGATCTTCAACACAACCGCCTGAATCGTATCGCTATACGTATGAATTTCGTCCAGAATCACGTCGCATCCCTGCAAATCGGCCAGCATCGCCTCATACCCCTTCACTCCGAACGCTACGGCAGCCATCTGGTGCGGCGTCATCACTTTGACCGACGCCCCCGGATGCCGTTGCAGAATCCTTTCCTCCCACCTTCCGCCCTCGTTCCTCAGCATCGACGAGGCGTGCAACAGCCTTACATCCGCTCCTGTCCCCTCCAGATCGTGCCGAATCCGATCGTACATCGCATTGATCGAAGCCTGAAACGGCAGCGTGTAGAAAACCCGCCCGCGACACCGGCGCAACAGGAAATCGGTTTTGCCCGCCCCCGTCGGCGCCGTCACAATCGTGTGCGGCCTCGCATCCGCCGCATCCATCAGGGAGAGCGGATAAAGCTCGTGTCGCCGCGAAGCGTAATAACTCATATCCGGCACCCGGAAAATCCGTTCGGCATCGATCCGATCCGCCGCCCCTCCCTCTGCCAACGCCGAAGCCATCCCGTCGGCAGCCATCAGAACACCTCGCCAGAGCGACCACTCTTTCCGCCGTATCCGCTCCCGACAATAAGCCACCGCCAGCTCATATCCCTCCCGCGCCTGTTCCAACGAGTACGGAGTCCGTGCCGCCTCCGGCCCGATCAGACCGACCTCGCGCATAATCCCGCACGCCTCCGCACACCAGGTGTCGAATCCGGCGCTATGTATCTCAAACGACTTTTCATTGTCGTCCAAATCCAACAGCCCCAACTCCCGTACATCCTTCTTCGCCGATTTATGGTGCGCCGCCACCATCTCGACCACCGGGCCCCGCCACGCCTCGGGCAACAACAGCAGAAAGAAGAGCGAAGCGATCTCGTGCCGGAAAATCGTCCCCTCCGGCCTCGTTCCCCGCAGCCGCCGTTGGAACACCGGTGACACCTTTCCCACATCGTGCAGCAACGCTCCCGCCGCGGCCACCTCTTCATCCACACCAACCACCGCAGCCACCCGACGGGCCCAAAAGGCCGTCTGTCGCAAATGATCGACCAGCGGCAACCCCTGCGCCTCGCCTACCCGAGGCGTTTTCGCCCAGATATGATCGTATGCCCCCATGATCCGCACCGGCCGCTAATCCACATCATACGTCGGCGCCTGTATCGGATTACCGGCCACCTCCAGCCGGCCGTACATCATCTCGTGCGCCTCGCTGAAACGGTTGAATCCCACCGGAAAGACTCCCCGCTCCCCCTTTCGGCCGAAGCGCAGCTCGTAACCCGGCAAAGCGTCGAACTCCGCGGGCGACATCATCCGCACCTCCCATTCCGGCAGCAGAATATCCTCGTTCCGACAGAGGCAGATATGCTGTTCCGCCGCCCGTTCCGCCTCTCCGGCCGAAGCGAAAGCCAGCGTCAGAACCGGCGACAGCAAGACACCCCGATTCAGGATCGACCGCGGCCGCGCCATCCGTTTCTGCTTCGGAAACTGCTCCCACCCCCGCGGCTGAATCTGCTCCTGCTGCACGCTGAACCCCGCATAGGTCAGTTTATGCCGCAAAATCGCATTGACCTCCAGCCGCTGCTGGATCCCCTCCACGATCGACGGCGTCAGAAACTGCTGACTGTACGTCTTGGAGTCACGCACCGCGAACCACGGCTTGATAAAACCGAACGTTCCTCGATAAGTCACCGTATAATACGACTGTTCCATAACCATTTCCCTCGAACAAATTACATCGTACCGATAAATCCGAAACCCAACGACCCCTTCTCGCCCAACCCGCAATCGCCGGCCAGGTCGAGCAGTTCCGGCGAACACCTCAACCGGAACGCATAGTTATACCCGACAACTCCCGTCTCCTGCGGCGTAAACCGTTTAATCGCAATCCTTTTCTTTCGCACCGCTCCGCACACCTCGAAATCGAAATCCATCGGCCCCTCGTAGTCCTTGCCGTAGAAAAAGCGGTATTTCTGACAGAGGTTATTCCGCAACGCCTCGGCCATCCCCTCTGCCTCCGGAGCGAGGTAGTCCGCCCGTCCCGTCTGCGGATTCTTCCGCGAGACGCACACCGGCGACAACGTACGGAACACCCCTTCGGCCCATCCCTCGTCGTTCACAGCCACCGTGTGAGAAAGCGGCGGCAGAATCGTCAAATCGACTACTCGGAAAACGACGCTCGACACCCGGTCGCCCACCTCCAGCACCTGATCGGCAAAGGCCCCTTTTACGAAAGCCTCCGTACTGCGCTCCGGCAGAAAAGAGAGATAAAACGTCGCCCGGTCTCCCTCGATATGCAACCGATCCGCCTCCACCACGAACCGGGGAGTCCGGATATTCGAAAAGCAGAAGAGCTTCATCCGCTTGCCACCCCGCTCGTCGTCCGTGAAACCATTATCGTGCAGCCAAGCCGCATACTCGGCATCGCACCGGCTCATACACCGGTAAACAGCCGCCGCCAGCTCATACTGATAATTGAGCGGCAACACCCGTCCCGACATCCGATCTATCTGCAACTCTATCTTGAAACGCATAATCCGAAAGATTTACCCAAAAATACGTTTTTCAAACCGAAAAACAAAATTTATTTACGCCTCTTCTCCGTTTGGAGGATTACGACCACCACCGACCCGATAATCAGACTCAGCCCCAGCGCACCTTTCCACCCGAACGGCTCCGAAAACCAGAAGACACCCACCAGGACAGCCACCAGCGGTTCCAGCGACCCCAGCACCGAAACGATCGTCGACCCCACCCGCTCCACCGCCATCACCAGCGTCAGGTCGGAAATCACCGTCGAAACCAGCGCCAGCACCAGCAGGTTGAACGCCGTCCGCCCGTCCCGCACCAGCTCGATTCCCGTCGTCATCTCGGCATGCGTAGCAAACATCAACGCCCCCGCCAACAGGATGTAGAAAGTCAGCGGAATCGGATCCATCCGTCCGATCCCCGACTTATTGACCCCGACAATATAGATCGAATAAGTCACCACCGTGAGCAGCACCGTCGCAATCCCCTCATAGCTGACCGCGCCGCCCGTCCAGTTGAGCAGCGCCACTCCGGCGATCGAGACCGCCGACGCTCCGAAAATCCAAATCGACTTCGGTTCGTGGTAAAAAGTCACCATAATGAGCGTCACCAGCACCGGATAGAGGAAATGGATCGTCGTCGCCACCCCGCTGGGAATCATGCTGTACGACTCCAACAACCACATCGACGTGGCAGCATAGAACCACCCGAGCACCACCAGCTTCGTCCCCTGCCGGAAGTTGATCCGGAAACTCTTTCCCCGCATCGCTCCGATCAGACCGATCAAAATCGTCGCCAGCCCGAAACGGTAAAACAAAATCGACGGCCCGGACATCGTCCCCGCCGACAAGATCGGAACGGTGAACAACGGAATCAGTCCGAATGTGGCGGAAGAGATCAACGCATAAGCGATTCCCCGGGTCTTTCGTGCGGCCTCCTGCCGCGGTGTAGCGACTGTCTTTTTCATAGTTCCCGCGAAGATACGGATAAATCCCGCCACCGGCGCTCTCGGCCGCTGCCGAATTCCCTCATTCGACCAGCGTCGATTTTCACATCTGCTCCGAAATCGACATCTTTGCACCAAACGAACTCCTCCTGGACTGCCCATGAAACACCTGCTCTTCTCGGAACACCAGAAGATGGCCGAACTGATCCACACCAACTACCGACTGCTGTTCGTGCTGCCTCGGTTCGGTATCCGGCTCGGTTTCGGCGAAAAAAGCGTCGGCGACATCTGCCGCGCGCACGACCTCTCGACCAGCCTTTTTCTGCTGGTGTGCCACATCTACACCTTCGACGACTTCCTGCCCTCGCCCGACCAGCTCGATTCATTCACAGCCGAAGAGCTGACCCGCTACCTGCACCGGTCGCACACCGACTACCTCGATAACCAGATACCCGAAATCCGGCAGCAGGTGCTCACCCTCGCCGCCGGCTGCGAAGCCCGGAACGGACGGATTCTGGAACGCTTCTTCGACGACTACAGCCGCGAGGTCATCAGCCACTTCAACTACGAAGAGACCGTCGTCTTCCCCTATATCCACAACCTGTCGGAGGGGCGCCTCTCCGACGAGGGCTACTCCATCGGCCAGTTCGAGGAGAACCACAGCAATATCGAAGAGAAGCTGGGCGACCTGAAAAACATCCTCATCAAATACCTGCCCGACAGCCTGCCCGAAGCGTCGCGCAACCGGCTGCTGCTCGACCTTTTCCTGCTGGAAGACGACCTGAGCAAACACTCTCTGATCGAGGATCGCATCCTGGTACCCCTGGTCGAACAATTGGAGGAGAAGACACGATGAACGACCGACCGAACAAAAAAATCCGGCTCGCCATTGTCGAGCCTTCGCCCCTGCTCGCCGCCGGATTGCAGTCCGTGCTGACCGGTGCCGGCGGCGAGTTCGACCTCTGCGGCCTTTTCGACGAGCTCGACCCGCTGCTCGAACGCGCTCCGATCGTGCGACCCGACCTGGTACTGATCGACCCCGCCGTGATCGACTTTCGAAAACGGAACACCCTCCACGGCCTATTCGACCGCCTGCCCGAAACGGCTTGGGTAGCCGTCGTTTACGGCTTTATCGAGCCGGAGACACTGAAGCAGTACCACGGCGCCGTGCACATTTACGACGACCGGCCCAAAATCGTCCGCAAGCTGCGCCGGGCCATCGAAGAACGGGCCCGGGAGAGCGACAACGCGACCGGAGAGAACTACGAACTGACCGACCGCGAGAGCGAGATCCTCGTCTCCGTGGCCAAAGGGATGACCAACAAAGAGATCGCCGACGCGCACCACATCTCGGTACACACCGTCATCTCGCACCGCAAGAACATCAGCCGAAAGACCGGTATCAAAACCGTCTCGGGGCTGACGGTTTATGCACTGCTGAACAACTTGTTAGACCAGTCGGAGATCGAATAATCGTCCCTCGCCCCACTACCAAAATCGGGGATATCCTCTCCGTTTTTTCCTCACATTTGGGGATTTCCGCCCCGCCCGGATTCGCTGACCTTTGCGATGTAAAAATCACGCAAAGATGTCAGCGAATTTATTTTGTAAGCCAACTGAATAAATGCCCGAGAGCCCCTGTCCCATCCGGAAGCCATGCAGGAAACGGACAGGAGCTCTTTTTCATCTCTGCCTTCCCAATCGATTCACAACAAAAAAAAATATACCATGAAAAAACGTTTACTCTTTTTCCCGGCCCTTCTGTGCACCACGCTGATCTTCACTGCCTGCAAAGACGACAAAGGAGTCACCCCTCCGCCCGCCAGCGGCACATTCACCGTACGCGCTCCCGTTTTCGACCGTTGGACCTACTTCTCGTTCGAACAAAGCGACACCATTCAGACCGACGGCAGCTATACCGCCCTCGCCGACAGCCGTTCGTGGGATCTCGCTTTCCACCGAGGCGACATCCGCACCAACGGCGGAGCCTCGGGCCCCGGCCGGGGAGGAGCTTTCAAAACCGAAGCGGCCGAAATGAACGCCGTGACCGAGAATCCCGCCGAAGTCACCTACACACCCGACGTCCGGGCCGAGATCACATTCCCGACCATGCGCGAAACCGCCGACCAGTCCCGCAACGAAGTACTCGCCGACTGGTATACCAGCTCCGGCATGCCGCCGACCTACGTCGTACACCCCGACATCTACCTGATCCGCACGGCCGAAGGCAAATACGCCAAAGTGAAATTTCTGGATTACACCAATGATCTGGGCGCCGGCGGCTATATCACCTTCACCTACGAATATCCTGTCGAATAATCCCACACCATGCGACACATCCTACTGGCGGTCGGCAGCCTGGCTCTGCTGGGCCGTCCGGCCCTCTCTGCCAAAGAGAAAACCCCTCCCGGAGGAGCCGACGATCCGCTCTACGACCTGAAATCGGAAGAGATCGTGGTGACCGCCACCCGCACGCCGAAACTGCTGAAAGACGTTCCGGTCATCACCCGCGTGATACGCTCCGAAGAGATCCGGAAGACCGATGCCACGACGGTGAAAGACCTCTTAGAGGTCGTCCTGCCCGGCATCGAATTCACCAGCCACGGCGGCACCGCCAACATCAATCTCGCGGGCATGGGCGCCAACTACGTGCTCTTCCTGATCGACGGCGAACGGATCGCCGGCGAAGCCCGCGACAACATCGACTACGACCGGCTGAACGTAGCGAACATCGAGCGGATCGAAGTAGTCAAGGGAGCCGCCTCGGCCCTCTACGGCTCGAACGCCATCGGCGGCGTGGTAAACATCATCACCAAGAAAGCCACCAAGCCCTGGCAGCTGAATCTGAACGGCCGATACGGAAGCCTGAACGAACAGCGCTACGGCGGTTCACTGGGTTTCAACACCCGCCGGTTCAACAGCTTCACGACGGGAACCTACAAACACCGCAACAGCTACGCGCTGACCGACCGCAAACTCGCCTACATCGAATACCCTGACGGCACGCAGCAGCCGACCGACGAGCTTCCGACCACGACCCGCATCTACGGATACAGCGACTGGGACATCGACCAGAAATTCGTCATCCGGCCGGTCGATCCGCTCACCATGACCCTCGCCGGCACCTACTACAACCACGAACAATACTCCAGCGACAAAGTCCACGACCTGTTCCGCGGCTACACCGGCCGGATCCATCTGAACTACGCCGTCAACGAGCGACAGAACATCGAGGCGAGCTACAAATTCGACGAATACGACAAGTTCGACTACTACTTGCGGCTGGACGAAAAAGACAAAAATTACGTCAACATACAACATACGGCCCGGCTCCAATACAACAACATCTTCCGCAAAGCCGGGACACTGACCGTCGGCGCCGAATTTTTCGGCGACAAACTGGACACCTACCAGTTCAAGGGCGACGAACCGGAACACTCGACCGAGACCTACGTCGCTTTCGCCCAGCACGACGTGAATCTTCTGCCGCAGCTCAATCTCGTCTACGGCGCCCGCATGGACTACCATTCGACCTACGGCGCGCATCTCACCCCGAAAGCATCGCTGATGTACAAACTTCGTCCCGTGACCCTTCGGGCCTCTTACGGCGAAGGCTTCAAATCGCCCACTCTGAAAGAGCTCTACACCGACTGGAGCCACCAGGGGATGTTCCAGCTGATCGGTAATCCCGACCTCGTGCCGGAAAAGAGCCGGAACATCTCGTTGTCGGCCGAATACACCCGGAAACGTTTCTCCGCCTCCGTGATCGGCTACTACAACCGCATCCGGGATAAAATCTCGACCGTCTGGAACAATGCCGGCGACTCTTCATTCTACACCAACATCGGGCATGCCGAAGTGTGGGGCATCGATGCCCACGTGTCGGTCAAACTACCCTACGGTTTCGGCCTCACCGCCTCCTACGCCTACGTGCACGACTCCCAGCCGGTGAATGGGGTGAACACTTCGACCACCCGGCCCCACTCGGCCACCCTTCGGTTCGAATACGGTCTGAAACGCAAAAACTACGGCTTAGACGTGCACCTGACCGGCCGCATCCTGAGCGCCGTGACGACCCACACCTTCGACGACGCCTACGTGAATCCGGACGGCACGACGGGAGCCCTCTACCGGCAACGCTACCCGGCCTACACCATGTGGAAGCTGGTCGTGACCCAACGGCTCCGCAACGCCGTAAGCCTCAGTCTCGGCGCCGACAACCTGTTCGACTACCGGCCCGACGTCCATAGTTTCAACACCTCCGTCTCGCCGGGAATCACCTTTTTTGCCGGCCTCTCGCTCGACATCGAACAACTCGCCCGAAAAAAACACTAACCTATGAACCGCAAAAAGATACTGCTGCTCGGCCTCGTTCTCCTCGCACTCGCGGGCGTCGGCTACGTTCTCCTGAGACCGACCCGGGTGGCGCTGGTCAATTTCCCGCGCTACCAGACGGCCCGCATGGCCCAATCGTTGGATAACCGCTCGATCAAACTCTTCTCGGTGGAACTGGAAGAGTTCGAGACCTTGAAAAACTACGACGCCGTGCTGATCTTCGGCATGGGCATCCGGATGACCGACGACCACCGGGCCCTGCTCGAAAAGCTCAAGGCCAAAGGGACACCGATCTATTCCACCTCGGTGACCGACCCCGTGAACCGCATCACGAGCCTCGACTCCGTCCGACAGTCCACCGTGAAAGCCTACCTAGACAACGGCGGCACACGGAACTACCGCAGCCTGTTCAACTACATCCGCCGCGAGCTGAAGGGCCGGAAGCTCTTTACCGGCCCCGTCGAACCGCCCGTGGCAATCAGCAGCGACGTCCTGTTCCATCTGGACGACGAACAGACCTTCTCCACTGTCGACGAGTTCGACACCTATTACACCGCTCAGGGTTTCCGCCGCCCGAACGGCCCGAAAGTGACTCTGCTGGTCGGCATGGCCGGGCCGTTCGACACCAACAAAGAGCACCTCGACTCACTGATTACGGCTCTCGAACGGCGCGGCATGAACGTCTATCCGATTTCGAGCTTCGGCCGCCGGCTGGAGCTGTTGCAGGAGATCGGGCCCGACGCCGTCGTCTACCTGCCCCACGGCCGTCTGGCGATGGGACAGGGCGAACGGGCCGTCGAGTGGCTCCGGGAACGGAACATTCCGCTCTTCTGCCCCCTCACCCTCAACGACACCTACGACCGCTGGATGGAAGACCGACAAGGAATGGTCGGCGGCTTTCTGAGCCAGAGCATCGTCATGCCCGAACTCGATGGCGGCATCGTTCCGATGGCCCTCAACGCCCAATTCATCGACGACGAGGGACTCTACCTTTTTAAATCCATACCCGGCCGGACAGAACAATTCGCCGCCACCGTCGCGAACTACCTGAAACTCCGCACGAAGCCCAACAAGAATAAAAAAGTGGCCGTCTACTACTTCAAAGGCCCCGGCAGCCACTCGCTGGTCGCCTCGGGACTCGAGGTACTGCCCTCGCTGTACAATTTTCTGAAGAAACTGCAGAGCGAGGGGTACGACCTGAGCGGCCTGCCCGCTTCGGAAAAGGAATTCGAAGAACTGGTGATGGAGCGCGGCCCGGTCTTCAACAGCTATGCCGAGGGGAACATCGAGCGCTACCTGCACTCCGGTTACCCCGAACTGATTCCGGCCGCCGACTATGACAACTGGCTGCGCCGGACCTTGCTGCCGGAGCAGTACGCCGAACTGACCGCCAAACACGGCGCGGCTCCGGGCGCTTTCTACACCGCCGGCGACAGCATCGCCGTGACCCGGATCCGGTTCGGGAACATCGTCCTGCTGCCCCAGCCGACCCAAAGCACCGGCGAGAACACCTTCGCCGCCGTTCACGGCGACAACCCGATCCCGCCGCACCACTACCTGGCCTCCTACCTCTGGACACGCTACGGTTTCGGCGCCGACGCCATGCTCCACTTCGGCACGCACGGCTCGCTGGAATTCATCCCCGGCAAACAGGTCGCCCTCTCGACCGCCGACTGGAGCGACCGGCTGGTGGGCGATCTGCCTCACTTCTACCTCTATACGATCGGCGACGTGGGTGAAGGCATCATCGCCAAGCGGCGCAGCTATGCGACCACCGTATCGCACCTGACCCCGCCGTTCATCGAGACCGAAATGCGCGGCGAAGTCGGCCAGCTGCTGGAACGCATCAAAAACTACCTCGCCAAAGAGGAGAGCGACCGTTCGGCGAACGACAACCTGCATATCAAACGTCTGGCCCTGAAAATGGGCCTGCACCGCGACCTGAAACTGGACAGCGTGCAGACGCAGCCCTATACGGATGCCGAGATCGAGCGGATCGAAAGTTTCGCCGAAGAGCTCTGCTCCGAGAAGATCACCGGCGGGATGTACACCCTCGGCGTGCCGTTCACCCCGGAAAAGATCCGCTCGTCGGTCGAACTGCTGGCCACCGATCCGATCGCCTACGGACTGGCCGCACTCGACAAGACACAGGGCAAAGTCACTCAGAAGCAGATCGACCGGGCTGCATTTTTCAACCGCCGCTACCGAACCCCCGCTCGTCAGACGGTCGAACGCCTGCTGACCCAGCCCGCATGGACGACGGAAGCCGCCCTGACTTCGCTGGGCATCTCGCCCAAACAGCTGGCCCGGGCCCAACAGATTCAGACCCTGTTGCAGCCCAAAAACCGTCTGGCCATGCTTCGCGCCAGACCCGCCGCCCCATCCGCCATGCCGACCGACACCCTATCGGCTGCCGAAAAAGCATGGGCCGAAGCCCTGACCCAGATCGCCGACGCGGTAACGAACGTGCGCAACTACCATTCCGCCCTGGAAGAGAGCCCGAACGCCGAACTGACATCGCTCGTCCGAGCCCTGAACGGCGGCTACCTCGCCCCGACGCCGGGAGGCGACTACATCGCCAACCCGAACACCCTGCCCACCGGGCGCAACCTCTACTCCATCAACGCCGAGGCGACTCCCTCGCCCGACGCCTGGGCCAAAGGCGTCGCGATGGGGGAACAGATGCTGGCCGACTACCTGAAAAACCACGGCGGCAACTATCCGCAGAAAGTGAGCTTCACCCTCTGGTCGGGCGCCTTCATCGAAAGCGAAGGAGCCACCATCGCCCAGATTCTATGGCTGCTCGGCGTAGAGCCCCTCCGCGACCAGTTCGGCCGCGTGATGGACATCCGTCCGGTTCCGGCCTCCGAGCTGAACCGCCCGCGGATCGACGTGGTAGTACAGACCTCCGGCCAGCTGCGCGACTTAGCCGCTTCCCGGTTAGCCCTGATCCAGAAAGCGGTCGATTTGACAGCCGCCCTCGACGACGGCGAAAACTACGTCGCCCAGGGACGTTTGGCTGCCGAAAAAGTGCTACTCGAAAAAGGTTTTTCACCGAAAGCGGCCCGCGAACTCTCGACCCGCCGGATTTTCGGCGGCCTGAACGGCATGACCGGCACCGGCATTACCGCGCTGGTCGAAAGCGGCGACCGGTGGGAGTCCGACAACGAAATCGCCGCGACCTACCTCAACAACATGGGCGCCGCCTACGGCAGCTCCGAAGCGTGGGGCGACTTCCATCCCGGCCTCTTCGAAGCCGCCCTGCAACAGACCGATGCCGTCGTCCAGCCGCGCCAAAGCCACACCTGGGGCGCGCTGAGCCTCGACCACGTGTATGAATTCATGGGCGGCCTGAACCTGACCGTCCGGAACGTGACGGGGCGCGATCCCGACACCTATTTCAACGACCTGCGCAACCGCCACCACGCCCGTGTACAGGAGCTGAAAGAGGCCATCGGCGTCGAAACGCGCACCACCCTCTTCAATCCGGTCTATATCCGCGAACAGATGCAGGGAGGCGCCTCTTCGGCCGAACGGTTTTCCGAAGTCGTGCGGAACACCTACGGATGGAACGTCATGAAACCCGCCGCGATCGACAACGAGATGTGGGATCGGATTTACGATATTTATGTCGAAGACGAGTTGAATCTGGGCACCCAGACCTTCTTCGAACGCGAAAATCCGGCCGCTCTGCAGGAGATCACCGCCGTGATGCTGGAGACCGCCCGCAAAGGATACTGGCAGGCCACGCCGGAACAGTTGAAGGCTATCGCCGAACTGCACAGCGAACTGGTGACCCGGCACGAAGCGGCCTGCAGCGGCTTCACCTGCGACAACGCCAAACTGCGCGACTTCATCGGCCGGCAACTGACTCCCGAAGAGGCCGAAACCTACCGGACATCTGTCGACCGGGCCCTTTCCGCCGCCCCGTCGGAGGGCACGGAACAGCAGGGAACGGTGCTCGAAAAAGAGACCTTGAACCGCGCCGCCGACACCCGCCGACCCTTCGGCAGCTTGGGTATCGCCCTGGGAGCCTTCGGCCTGATCTGCGCCGCCGCAGGCGGCATCCGAATCATCCGCAAGCTGCGTAAAAGAAAGGCATAACCCCGACTATGGAAAGCGTTCTACTCCTTCTGACCCTGCTGGCGCTCGTCAAAGCGACCCTGAGCGGCAGCCTGCTCCCTCGGCGATGGCAACGCCTGACATTCGGAGCGCTGTATGCCGCCAGCCTCTGGATTTTCCGCCCCTACGCGCTGGAATTCAATAAACTGCAAGTCGAATCCGCCCTGTCGGAGCCGCAGGCCCTGACGAATCTGTCGCTCGTCGTGATGCTCGACCTGCTCGTCACCTGCGCCGCCTGTCGGGCCTGCCTCGCTCCGCAACGCGCCCTCCGGCGGCTCCGCTATCTGCCCTCGCTGCTGCTCTTCCCCGCGCTGTTTTACGTACAGGTCGATCTCTTCTTCACCTGCACCGGTCAGGCGTTCACCACCCTGACCCTGTGGCTCTCGATCGGGATTTTCGTACTGCTGAGCGGCGGCGGATACCTATGGCGGAGGTGGTTTCCGTCCGACGAGAGTCGCATCGAGCCGACCCTCCTGTGCGGAGTGCTGATCTTCGCCCTGACCGTCTGCTGCACCGTCTTCCACCCGTCGGCCACCGTGGTCAGCCACAGCACGCCGATCGACTGGCGCGGCACGGGGCTGGCCCTCTCGGTCACAACCCTGCTCCTCGCAGCGGGATATCTTGCACCCCGCTTTCTGAAAAAGCTGAAAAAACAACACAACTAATAAATATGGAATACGTTTCAAACCTCCTCTTCTGGATATCGAACGGCCTGCTGGTACCCGTTATCGTCGGCCTGCTGCTCGTCTTCGTCCAGGCGATTTTCCGACTGGGCGGCTTTTACAACCGATACCAGCAACGCCGCCAAGCCAGTCGGGCGATCCGCCCCCGACTCGACAGCCTCGACAGCGCCGACCTTCCCGCTTTCGGCGAACTGCTCGCCGCCCAGCCGACATCGGACTTTACCCGTGCCGCCCGCCGACTGATCGACGGCAACGGCTCCGAAGCCGCCAACCACCGCATCGTTTCGGACTACGAGATCGCCGCCGACCGGACACTGGGACGCGCCCGGCTGCTGACCAAATTCGGCCCCATCCTGGGCCTGATGGGCACCCTGATTCCGATGGGGCCCGCCCTGACCGGACTCTCGACCGGCGACGTCGCCACCATGGCCTACAACATGCAAGTCGCCTTCGCCACCACCGTCATCGGCCTCTTCGCCGGCGCCGTCGGCTTCGTCCTGCTCCAGATCGAACAACGCTGGGCCGCCCGCGACCTCGCCTCGCTGGACTACCTCTCGGCCCTCGCGCTCGAACGGCGCCGCCCGGACGCGAACGCTCACCCCAACACCCCGCAGGCATGAAACGCAGAAAAATCCTGAACACGGGCGAAGACCACGACCCGGTCGCGCTGCTCTCGAACCTCTTCGACGTAGCAATGGTCTTCGCCGTCGCCCTGATGGTCGCCCTGGTGACCCGCTTCAACATGACCGAACTCTTCTCGCAGGAGGACTATACGATGGTCAAAAATCCCGGCACCCCCGAAATGGAGATCATCGCCAAAGAGGGTCAGACCATTACGCGCTACAAACCCTCCGAATCGCAGACGAGTTCGGGCCCCAAAGGACGCAAAGTGGGCGTCGCCTACGAATTGGAGAGCGGCGAGATCATCTACGTACCCGAATAGCTCCGATTTTTCGTCTATCTTTGTCCGACATCCGCCGGTCGCGAAGTACATGAAAATTCTGGTGCTCGACAACTACGACTCCTTTACCTACAACCTCGTCCAACTGCTCCGCGAGGCCGGGGCCGACCGGATCGACGTGCGTCTCAACGATCGGATCCCGCTGGAGGAGGCGGAGTCCTACGACAAAATCGTGCTCTCGCCGGGCCCGGGAGTGCCTTCGGACGCAGGCCTCCTCCTGCCCCTGATCCGGCGATACGCCCCCTCCAAAAGCATCCTCGGTATCTGCCTCGGCGAACAGGCCATCGCCGAGTGCTTCGGCGCCCGGCTGGCCAACCTGCCGCAGGTCTGCCACGGCATCGCCAGCCGGATCGAAATCGTCGAACCCGACCCGCTGTTCGCCGGCCTCCCGGCCCGACCGGAGGTAGGACGCTACCACTCGTGGGTCGTCGATCGGCACGGATTTCCGGACAATACCCTGAAAGTGACGGCCGTGGATGCCGACGGAACGATCATGGCCCTTGCTCATCGTCGCTACGATGTGCGCGGCGTGCAGTTCCACCCCGAATCGATCCTCACGCCGGAGGGAGGACGCATGATCGCCAACTGGCTCCGATACGACCCGAATGGCTGAAACCGGCCGCAACGGTTTTACAACGGTAATCCGTCAATCACAAAAAGGCCGGCCCGAAAGTGAATTTTATATAAAAACAGCCAGTAATTTATCAATCAGGAATTTATCGGAATCACTAAAATAATCACTTTATCTTTTTCTCGCTTATACCATCTTGCTATTCCGGCTCTCTTCTCCCTGATCTTCCGTCTTGACCCATTTCTTACCCATTTATTCCGAGAGGCAACGCAACTGAAGACCGTAAGCACGCGGATCCGCATAACTGGGATAGAGACGATTGACACCTATCAGCAAATGGAGCCCTCGGATATCGTTGATCATCGCAGACTGGCTAAAACCGATGTCGCCCACCCCTGTCATCGTTCCCCAATTTGCATGGCGGTTGCCCGGGGCGGGCACGTGCCCCGTTTATTCCGAGAGGCAACGCAACTGAAAACCGTAGGCACGATGGCTCGCGTGGTTGGGAAGAAGGTACTGCGTATAGAAGTTCAAGTGCATGCTGTTGGCACCGTTGACAGAGGAAGACCAGCTGTATCCGCCGTGTCCGAGATAGTTCGCGGCACCTGTATCCCGAGGGAGGTAGCCCGGGGCGGAGCATTTGCCCCATTTATTCCGAGAGGCAACGCAACTGAAAACCGTAGCCGTGACCGAGTGTAAAGGCGGGCTGAGTCGCATTCATCACGAAACGCAGATAGACGCCGTTCGTTCCGTTGGTCGACGCCGACCAGACGGAACCTTCGCTGCCGACGTTGTGTAGCGCGCCCGAGGTGTCAAAGCGGAAGCCCGGCGCCCCGTTTATTCCGAGAGGCAACGCAACAGAAAACCGTAGCCACGGTAATTCGCGTTGCTGGGATAGAGCCATGATACGTGGAAATTCGAGTTCATGCCTTGGGTGCCACTGGGCACCGATGCAGACCAGACCGTACCCTCGCCGCCGACGTTCCCTGCTACACCCTCATAGCCCGTGCGACCGTAGTCGCGGTAGCCCGGGGCGGCGGCGCTCGGCACGTGAACCGCCCACCACTGCCCACTGACCGCCTCTACTCTAAATTGCCCCCGCGAACCCCGCATCGCAACCGCAATTTAGGTTGGGACAACTCCGAAAATAGAGCTATCTTTGTGAACCGGACGGACGCCGTGTGCCGTCCCCCTCTTTCTTTAACCGCAGACCATGGCTCAACAAGCCTCGCCGCTCCTCTTAGGGACCGAAAAAATATCCACCCTCCTGCTGCGCTATGCCATCCCGGCGATCATCGCCATGACGGCAGCATCGCTGTACAACCTGATGGACAGCATCTTCATCGGGCACGGAGTGGGGCCGCTGGCCTTGTCGGGATTGGGGATCACCATGCCGCTGATGAACCTCGGCGCAGCTTTCGGCTCGTTAGTGGGAATCGGGGCCTCGACCCAGCTCTCCATCAAGATGGGACAGGACGACCGCGACAGCGCTTTGCTGATTCTCGGCAACGTCATCATCCTCAACACCGTTATCGGAATCGCCTACTCGGCGATCGGACTGCCTTTTCTGGACTCGATACTCTACTTTTTCGGCGCCAGCGACAACACGATCGGATTCGCGCGGAGCTACATGTTCATCATTCTGGCGGGAAACGTCATCACCCACGTCTACCTCGGGCTGAACGACATGCTTCGGGCCTCGGGCTATCCGGGACGAGCCATGGCAATTATGCTCACAGCCGTGATTCTCAACGGGATACTCAACGCCATCTTCATCTTCGGTTTCGGTTGGGGGATCGCTGGAGCGGCCTGGGCGACGATCATCGCACAGGCGGTGGCCATGGGGCTCGAATTGAACCACTTCCTGAACAAGAAGAGCTTCATCCACTTCACCCGCGCCACGATCCGGCTCAAACGAACCATCGTCAAAGGAATCCTGTCGATCGGGATGGCCCCTTTCCTGATGTACGTCTGCTCCAGCGTGATCGTTATCCTGATCAACAAATCGCTGCTCCACCACGGCGGCGACCTCTACATCGGAGCCTACAGCAACGTGAACCGCATCGCCATGCTCTTCGTGATGATCGTCATGGGACTCAATCAGGGGATGCAGCCGATCGTCGGTTACAACTTCGGCGCGCGGAAGTTCGACCGCGTGACCCGTACCTTCAAATACGTCGTCTACTGCGCCGTAGCCGTCACCACCACCGGCTTTCTGATCTGCCAGCTCTTTCCGCGGCACATCACCATGCTCTTCACGGACGACCCGGAACTGCTCGCCATTTCGAGCCACGGTTTACGGATCGTTCTCGCCATGTTCCCCATCGTCGGATTCCAGATGGTGACCTCCAACTTCTTCCAGTCGATCGGGATGGCGCCCAAAGCGATTTTCCTCTCCCTCACCCGGCAAATGCTCTTTCTCGTACCGTTTCTGTTGGTGTTGCCGAACTTTTTCGGCGCGAACGGCGTCTGGATGAGTATGCCGCTGGCCGACTGCGCCGCCACTACGCTGGCCGCGATTCTGCTCTGGAAACAGTTCCGGAAATTCCGCCGGATGCAACCACAGCTGAGCTCATCTGCAACCACCGAATAACAACCACTTAGAACCATTCGTTCGCTATGGAAACACCCCGCTTCGTCATCACCATCGGTCGCCAGTTCGGCAGCGGCGGCCGCGAACTGGGCCGCCGGCTCGCCGATCTCTTCCAAATCCCCTACTACGACAAGGAACTGATCGCCGAAGCCTCCAAAGAGAGCGGCCTCGACCCGGAATGTTTCGAAAAAGCGGACGAACAGGCGCCGAGCACCCTGATGCACGCCCTGGCCACCAGCCTCATGATGGGAGGCGGAGCGATGCGCAGCCAGGGGAACGCCCTGGCCGGCGAAAACATCTTCAAATTCCAGTCCGACGTGATCCACGAAGTGGCCCGAATGGGGTCGTGCGTCATCGTGGGACGCTGCGCCGACTACATCCTGCGCAATGAGCCGCTCTGCATCAGCACTTTCATCTACGCCTCCGAAGCCGACCGCATCGCGCGCATCATGCGCTGCCACGGCGCACAGAGCCCGAAAGAGGCCATCGACATGATGCGGAAAATTGACAAAAAGCGCGCCGCCTACTACGACTTCTACACCGACAAATCGTGGGGCGCCGCGACCTCCTACGATCTTTGTATCGACTCGTCGGTTTTGGGGATCGACCGAACGGCAGAACTCTTGCGCAACTATACCGAACAGCGCATCGCTACCGCCGCCGCTCAGTCGGGACGACCGGAGCCGGAGGAGCCGGCACGCTGACCGGCGGTTCCCACTCCATTGTCTCGCCCCGTAGCGGCCTCCAGTCCTCGTCCACCTCGGGCAGCCCCTCCACCCGGGCCGACCGATTCGCCGAGAGCGGCAGGCACTCCATCTCCCACGGCAACCGATACTGCGCCCCGTTCGCGCCCAGCCGGTCGCGCAACTCGCGACACAGTCGGTAACGCGTCATATTGTGCGTCAGGTATCCCAACTTCAACACCTCGCCCATCCGCGGAATCATCTTCAGCTTCATCTTATAGCACTTATAGTGCGTCATATAGCCCAGATAGGAGTTCATCGCCGCCTGCATATAGACCAGAAACGTCCGCGACGGCCTCGGGTGCGTCCGGATATAGGCATTCATCGACATCAGCAACGCACTGAAATGGTTGCGCGTCCGATTGACCATGTAGCGCCGATAAGGCTTCACCACCGCCCCGAGAAAAGTCACCCCCTTCGAAATCTCCTGCAAATAGATCTTCTTCGGATGCAGCGTCAGCCCCAGATGCTCCTTCAGGTAGGCATCGATCTCGCGGATATGCCGCTTCAGCAACTCCTTGTCCCGATGGATGATATAAAAATCGTCCACATACCGCCCGTAGTGCCGATGTCCCAGCCGACGCTTGATAAAGTGGTCGAAATCGTTCAGGTAGATATTGCTGAACAGCTGCGACGTCAGATTCCCGATCGGCAGCCCGCACCCCTTCGGCGACGTAAAGAGACTCTTGCTCCGCGGCAGGTCTGCCCACTTCGACCGGCTCCCCCGAATGATGCAATTCTCGGTCGGATCGTTGAAGACCACCTCGCGCAACAGAAAGAAAATTAGATCGTAATCCAGCAACTCGTTCCACGGCTTCCCCTTGTGCGACCGCCGGGACCCCATCTTCAACATGACCCGTTCGATCGTTTCGAACATAATCCGCCGGTCGATATTCATAAAATAGCCCTGAATATCGAGCTTCAACACATAGCACCTCTCGCGATAATTGTCCGAACACGACCGGATGTGATGCTCCAGCCGCTGAATACCGTAGAGCGTCCCCTTGTTTTTCAGACAGGAATAGCTGTCGGCGATAAACGTCCGTTCGAACATCGGCGAGATGTAGTTATATAACAGATGGTGCACAACCCGATCGCGAAAATCGGCCGCGAATATCTCCCGTTTGACCGGATGCTCCACCATGAAACAGACGCTCGGCCCCACCCGATACTCCCGGCTGTGAATCTGGTTGTAAAGTTCGATCAGATTGCTCTCCAGATCCATCTCGAACCGCAACTGATTGCGTGTATTCCGTTTGTGTTTCCGCGCATCGAAGTAGGCCCGGAAGAGGTCTTCGAGCAACGTGTCCGGTCGTTCGCCGACTGAACTCTTTTCTTTATTTTCTTCCATAATTATTTTATTCGAACGCTATTATTCCCGCTTATCGCCGGATCCGCTGCATCGCAAAAAGAAGAAACAGGGAGGGCGATAAATGCTGAGAGGCAACGCAACGGAAAGCCGTTGGCACGGTTGTTCGAGTTGCTGGGCTGAGCCGCATTCACGACGAAACGCAAATAGACGCCGTTCGTCCCGTTAGTCGCAGCCGACCAGACGGAACCCTCGTTGCCGACGTTGTTCAGCGCGCCCGAGGTGTTGTTGCGGAAGCCCGGGGCCTCATCCGTGTTGGCAGTCGCTCGAGTGATACGCCTCCGAGTCGCCGGCGAGGCGAAAGTCGGAGCATACCTGACAATCTATAGCTGACCGGTCGGTCAGCGGACTGCTGAATTTATCGTTCACTCTGCCGGCCACTCTTGACGACCGACACTCCGGCATCCCTGTTTCCCTTCTGTTTATTCCGAGAGGCAACGCAACTGAAAACCGTAGCCGCGGTAGTCCGAGCAGCTGGGATCGAGGCTCTGCGAATGGAAATCCAAGCACAGGCCACGGTAGTGGTCGCCCGAATCGTAGAACGCGGACGACCAGCTGAATCCGAAGTAGCCGACCTTCACCGGTGCGCCCGAGCCTGCGAGGCGGTAGCCCGGGGCAGTTTCCTCTGTTTATTCCGAGAGGCAACGCAACTGAAAACCGTAGGCACGGCTGTCGTTTGCAAAGTTGGGATAGAGCCACGTGACTTTGAAGAGGAGATCTTGTCCGTAAATGCCCCTTGTGGCGGCCGACCAACTATAACCGTTATTACCGACGCCGTTCATGTCGCCCCATCGATTTTGTTCACCTGAGTCGCGGTAGCCCGGGGCGGCGCCTCTCGTCCCCGTTTATTCCGAGAGGCAACGCAACGGAAAACCGTAGGCACGGCGCGTCGTATTGTCGGAAACGAGCCACCCCGCGTGGAAGTCCAAGTACATGCCCCGGTAGTGGTCGTCCGAACCGTAGGACGTCGAGGTCCAATAGTATCCGCCGTCACCGACGCCCATCAGAGCGCCCTCGATGTAGCCGCGGTAGCCCGGGGCGGTTTTCTCTGTTTATTCCGAGAGGCAACGCAACGGAAGACTGTGACCGCGGCTCATTACGTCGCTGGGGACGAGACCACGAGTGTAGAAGTGCAAGTACATGCCATTGGTTCCACCGACCGATGTACATGACCATCCGGAACCCTCGCTACTGACACTCACCGGTTCGCCCGAGAGCGTGGTGCGGCAGCCCGGGGTCAGGCAGATTAAAAATTTTCACAACAACCATATGATATTAAAGACTCGAAATATCAAAAAGCAGGATGTCGGTAAATACTGAGAGGCAACGCAGCTGACGACCGTTGGCACGGTTGTTCGTGTTGCTGGGATCGAGGTCCTGCGTGTTGAACCACAAAAACCGCCCGTTGATACCGCTCACCGCCGACGACCAGCTATAGCCGTTGTTGCCGACGCCACCCGGTTCGCCCGAAGAGTTGTTGCGGTAGCCCGGGGCAGCCTGTCGAACTGAGCAACCACTCTCTACAGACTCCGCCGGAAACAAAAAACCGACAGAATCATCGATTTAACTAATCTGTCCGAAACACTGAACGACAGACCAGTAGGTCACTGAATTTACCCTTCGCCCTGCCGACTCCCCTGTAGAAAAAAAGCCGGCACTCCGGAAAACATCCTGCCCATTCGGCCCGTGCACCGATACCTATCTATAAAAAAGGACGCGACGTCCGGGTAAATGCTGAGAGGCAACGCAACTGAAAACCGTAGGCGCGGTTGTTCGCGTTGCTGGGATTGAGCCACGTCACGTTGAAATTCAAGTTCATGCCATTGGTACCGCTGACCGTGGAAGCCCAGCTGTAACCGTTGTTGCCGACGTTGTTCAGCGCGCCCGTATCCCGATTGCGATAGCCCGGGGCGTTCTCATCCTATCTTGCGACCGCTCGCTTCGCCGCCCCGCTGCGGAGAGTTTCTCCGCAGCGGGCGGCGCACGACACGCTCCAGCCGAATTCGTACCATAACTAATCGCGCCCGAGCACGATCAGTGGGTCGCTGAATTTACCCGCATCCTCTGTCGCCGGCCGTAACCGACAGACACTCCGGGGACGTCCGTCCTGTGAATACGCTCCTGTTCCGTCGTCCGGAAGAGCCGAAAACCGATAAATGCTGAGAGGCAACGCAACAGAAAACCGTTGCCGCGATTGTTCGCATTCGAAGGATTCATGTTCGTCGCATTGAACAACAAACGCCAGGCGTTCGTGCTGCCGTCGGGCACCGACGCAGACCAGACCGTACCCTCGTTGCCGACGTTACGCTGCACGCCATCCGCATGATTGCGGTAGCCCGGGGCGGGCGACAAGCACTGTAGCCGAACCGTAACTATTCCCGATCACCTCCTCCCCGGCACTACGGAACAGGAGGTCGTAGCCATAACTAATACCGCAAAGCATCAGTAAGTTACTGAATTTATCGTCCTCACTATCGAACCACCGTAGCCGTCCGATACTCCGGAACTGCCTGCACGGCACCGTTCTGACACCCCCGACGAACGGAACAGGAAAAAACGCACATCCGGCCCCCCTTGTTCCGCCGACGACCGCCGATAAACGCTGAGAGGCAACGCAACTGAAGACCGTAGGCGCGGTTGTTCGCGTTGCTGGGATTGAGGTTCGTCACGTTGAAATTCAAGTACACCCCATTGCTGCCGCTCACCGACGACGAATAGCTGAACCCGTTGTTGCCGACGTTGCTCAGCCCGCCATTGGCTCTCTCGCGGAAGCCCGGGGCGGGAACCGCGCATAGCCCGAATCGGAAAGGCAGTCGCTGGAATATTCACTCCGCCCATAGCACGAAGCGAACGCGTGAATAACTAAGACTTCAGTGGACTGCTGAATTTATCGTTCACCCTGTCCGCCAGCCGCCGGAGCCCGACGACCGTCCGAACACTCCGGAACCCATCGAGGCACGACCGTCTCGGAACACGACCCGCCACACCGGATGTGCAAAGCCAGACCATCAAAGAACTCTCCCCCTCCGCCGCCACCCCGTTACGATTTGACCACAACGGCCTTCCGTTCCAGCTTCATCTTTTCGGAATACCTCTGCCAGGCCTGCAACTGTTTCGAGATCGACTCGGTGTGCGTACACACCACCGCGAACTGCTTGACCGATATCTGTTTGAGGTCGGTGAGCATGCGACACATCAGTTTGATCGTCACCACCCGTTCCCTCGCCAGCCGGATATCCGCCACCCGCTCCTCTTTCGCTCCGTTGGCCCGATAGATACAGAGACACAACTCGATGATATTGTCCTTGAGTTTTTCAGCCAACGTATACCGATAGTCCCGTTTGATGTTCGGCGTGAACTGAAAGACATAGAGCAACAAATCGTACGCTGCCTTGAAGACCTCCAAATTATCATAGACTGCCATTGAGCTGTTTTTTAAGGGAAGACACAAAAAGAAGACATTCGAGCGGCGTCGCGTTTTCGACGCTGAAATTGCGGAGATCGCGCAACACCGCTTCGACGACCGAAGTTCTGTTTTCGGTCGCGACCGGCTGAGAGGCCACTACCAAAGGAGCGATCGATGCGATACCCGTTCCGGAACGCGGCGCGCCTCCGCTCTTTCCGAAGGTCGGCGGCGGAGCCACAGATGTCGCCGCCGGAGGAGGAGTCGTAGCGGTTCGAGCCGCGACCAATGGAATCGCCTCTTTCCATCGGACATAGGCCGCCGGATCGATCGTTCCGCCGTCGAGCACCAACATGCCGTAGGGCCCAGTCTGGACGGGTCGATCACCGAGTACCCTCGTTCGCGAGGTATCGGGAAAACCCAACGATACGATTTCGGTATCCAGATATTTGATGAACCGTTTAGTGATTTTATAACGCGAGATTCGCCGCACGAAGGCGAAAGCCGAGCGTTCGTAAGCTTTCCAAAAAACGCCCTCGGGATAGAGATATATCCGATCGGTGTTGCAGTTTTCGGCTGCAATGATTTCCTGTAGAGTCATCGAAAGAATAGTTTTTTGAATGAGAAAAATACCGTACGAGACAACTGGACACCGTACGATCCGATAAGACATAACGGCATAGGAGAGAACGGGAGGCCACCCCGCGGACAAGCCTTTAAGCATTCGATTCCATCCGCCTCTCGAGAGATCGGATCCGCATCACTATTATTTTAAATGTCTAAAACTTATATACTTTTATGAGTAGGATAGCAAAACTCGCCAGTAAATTCGATGAAGTTCTTTTTTCCCTACATATCACTCTATTTTTTCAGAGTAATTCATTTTTCTCACCGAATATGAGTTGCACATGCTCAAAGACAAATTTAACAATTATCCTAAAATAACAAAATACTATTCTAAAAATAATTCCCCACACCACAATCCTCCGAAAACAGTCACAAGCAAGACCATCCACCTGTCCGCCCCGGGCTACCGCGGCTCAGGCAAGGAAATAGCAGTAGGCGCGCTGAACGGCGTCGGCGGCTACGGGTGCAGTTGGTCTTCCTCGATCAGCAGCGAAAATGGTTTGCATTTGAACTTTCATATGAGATGGTTCCGTTCCGACAACCCGGGCAATCGTGGCTACGGTTTTCAGTTGCGTTCCTCTCGGAATAAACGCCGCGTGCCCGCGGTGGGCAAAGGGCCGGGTCTACCCTAAAAATAAGGACAGCCTCTACCCTGTTTGCGTTTACTGCGGTTCGAAGAACCGCCCGGGCCGGAGCCACCCCAGGCGTAGGCCTGCAACGTCGCGATGCTCGTTTCCGGCCACGCTGGCTCCGACCCTTAATATTCACTCTCGACTAAAGTGGGTCGGGCGACCGGGAGGTGCTGTCGTGGGGTAGAGGCGGCCAGTAAAAGACGCTGTGCGTCCCGCCCGTGGGCAGGCGTCCGGCCCGAGCGACCCGTTGGGTCGCAAAAGCAACGCCCCATCACGGAAAGTTCGCCGCCAGCGGTGAGTGCAATGAGCTCCGTCGAGTTGCAGTCCGCCGCATGGAGTGGCGGCGAACTGCGCGGCTCAAAGAGCCGCAAAAGCTCGGCCCATTTCTGGGCACGACAACACCCCATTCACCGCCCCCGTTTTGCGAGGTTCGTCCTCGGCATCCCCCCTCGCGCCGCTAATGCGTCGCTGCGCCCGAGGACGGCGACCTAAAGGTCGCAAAAGCACCGCCCAAAGCCCCCTCTCATTTTATCATCACATTCTGTCGAGTTCGGCCTCGTCCGAGAGTAAAGCCCTAAGCCCGGCCACCAACCTCGCCCCAATTCTGTCGGGTTCGGGCTGCGCGCTCTGGGGGTGGGCCAAAGGCCCAGCGCGCAAGCCCGGCGGCTCGTAGAGCCGCAAAAGCTCAGGCCAACAACTCGGCCCAGCGCGGCGGGAAAACCGCAATCGGTTTTCCCGCCCGAAGAACAAGCAAAGCCCAAAGCTCGTCCCAGTTCTCCGCCCCGTGTGTGCCTCACTGCGGCTCCGCTTTCGCTCCGCCACCTTTCCGTCGCCCGCTGGGATTTCATCTCGATTTTGCTGATGCAAAATGAGCGAAATCCCTCTTTAGGCGGGCGGGCGACGAAGTTTTCGGCAGAGTCGATTTGTTCGCGCGCCTTGGAAAATCTGATTCAAAAGCGAACATCGCTTTTGAATGATTTTCCTGTTAAGGCGTTGGCGCGCGGTCGAGCTTTGTCCGCCTGAAACTGCCCTGCGCGGGCGGCGTCCGGGTGACCCCGGCGGGACGGAGCGATACTACGTATCGCTTAAGCAGCTTGGCCCAGTTCTTAGTGCGCGCCGGGGAAATCTTGTCAAAACGTGCCAGCACATTTTGACGATTTCCCTCCTAAGGCAGGGCGCGCGGCTTTAGCTACGGGAGGGTACTGCCCTTACGCCGGGCGGCGGTGCCTCCCGGCACTCGGAGTGGGCAGCCACGGCCCAACTTCCTGCTCCGCGCGCTGGCGGAAATCTTATTCAAACACAAATCATGCGTTTGAATGATCTCCTTCTCCAGCAGTCGCGCGCGGTTGAGCTTTGTCCCGCCTGAAACTGCCCTACGCGGGCGGCGTCCGGGTGACCCCGGCGGGACGGAGCGATACTGCGTATCGCTTA